>JAVBMM010000166.1:0-21657 GCA_031552425.1 Bacteroidales bacterium
AAGCAATAATTAATAACGATGTTTTTTGGAAGGTGCAAGAGGTTATAGATGGCAAAAAGAGGAGAATACCCAAACTGTCTAAATGTATTAATCCCGATTTGTTTTTGAGAAAATATATTGTTTGCCCCGTCTGTGGTTGCCCTCTTACAGGTGCAACAAGTCGGGGAAATGGAGGACAATATACTTATTACAATTGTAGTAAGGAAGCCAAACATTGTAGATATAGAGCCGAACAAGCAAATGAATTGTTTGCTAAATATACAGCCAGCTTAAAACCAAATGAAACTGTATTAAAACTATATGGTGAAATCTTAAATGAATTAAGGTTAGAGAAAAACGGTAATACCAAACAAGAAGTAAGTAAATTAGATAAGGAATTGCAAGAAATAGAAGTAACCATAAATAAGGTTGATGACAAGTTTGTAAGAGATGAAATTGATAAACCTACCCACAGTAGGCTAATGGAAAGGTATAACAAAGAAAAGGCAGATTTACAAATAAAGATAGATTTGATGAAAACCCCTAACCGCTCAAATATCGAACCAAAACTAAGGTACTCTATGTTGTTGATAAATAATATAGATAGCTATATGAGAGATGGCAAAGTAGAGGTAAAATGTAAGCTGTTAAGTTCGATGTTTCCTGAAAAAATCACTTTTGATGGAAATTCATATCGAACCAATTCTTACAACAAAGTGCTTGACCTAATCTATCAGCAAACCAATGAGTTAAGAGGAGAGAAAACAAAAAGCGGAGAGAGTTTTAACACTTTCTCCGCCAAAGTACCCAGAGCCGGGGTCGAACCGGCATGGAAATGAATCCACTGGTGTTTGAGACCAGCGCGTCTACCGATTCCGCCATCTGGGCTTTCAGTAAAGACGCGGCAAAGGTAGGAATTGTTTTTCAATTGTCAAACTTTGAAGATAATTTTTTATCAGATTTCTAATCTTATATTAAGGACTATTCAACTTTTTATCTATACTTTTGTTGTTTAAAAACATAAAATTACTTTCTGTAGTATGAGTTATATAACCAAACTTCTCTTTATATCAATTTATTTACTTGGTGTAACAACAATCTATGCTCAAGAACATCATCATCACCTGGAAAATGAAATTGGATTAAGTACCGGAGCTGTTTATTCTTTCGAACATAAGGAATGGGGCACAGGAGTACACATACATTATTTCAGGATGTTAGGTGAGCATAGTAAATGGTCATTGGGAGCTGAAGTAGAAAGTGTTTGGTCGGATGGTAACCACTATACGATTGGAGCCGGAGTAAAGTATGAAATTATAGACCGCCTAAATATCGGATTATTACCCGGAATCACTTTTCTCAAACATCATGATGAAACTCACACTTCTCATACTCAACATGATGATTCCAAATACGAATCTCTTTTTTCACTCCATGTAGAAGTGGTATATGATTTGTTTCATTGGGAACATTTCCATTTAGGTCCTGCCGTAGATTATTCGTGGACAAAAAATGATCCCCATTGTGCTATTGGGGTACATGCCGCATATTGTTTCTAAAGCAAATTATTTCAAATTTCATACTCCACAAATAAATTATGCAGATAAATATTCTTCTCATTACACATGTGGGCAATACAGGCCTTGCTTTTTCATAAAATATCTATTATATTTGTCGAACAGCTAACAAAATATCTCATGAATAATAACTATTGTGTAATAATGGGTGGTGGAATCGGAAGTCGTTTTTGGCCCTTCAGCAGAGAAAGCCGTCCCAAACAGTTTTTAGATTTTTTCGGTACGGGAAGATCTTTACTACAATCTACTTTTGACCGGTTTAACCAAATTATTCCTTCGGAAAATATTTTTATTGTTACTAATGATTTGTATTCTGAACTTATCAAAGAACAGTTACCGGAATTGAAAGAAAATCAAATCTTATTAGAACCTACACGAAGGAACACTGCTCCATGCATTGCTTTTGCCGTTTATCATATACAGGCTATTAATCCGAATGCAAATATTGTGGTAGCTCCTTCCGATCACTTGATTCTTAAAGAAGATCATTTCCTGGAAAATATCAGGTTAGGATTAGATTTTGTTAATAAAAGCCCTTCCTTACTTACATTGGGAGTGAAGCCAAGCCGTCCTGAAACCGGTTACGGATACATACAATCTGATGATCCGGGAAATAAAAGTTTCCAAAAAGTTAAAGCTTTTACAGAAAAACCCAATTATGAGTTAGCAAAATTTTTCTATGAAAGTGGTGAGTTTTATTGGAATTCGGGAATCTTCATCTGGAATGTACAAACCATTTTAGAAGCATTTCGTAAATATCTACCGGAAATCAGCGTTCGCTTTGACCGTGGATTGAACTTCTTTAACACTCCGGAAGAAAAAACCTTTATTGACGAACAATTTCCCACTTGTCCTAATATTTCTATTGATTACGGAATCATGGAAAAAGCTGAAAACGTATACATGTTGTGTGCTGAATTTGGCTGGTCGGATCTAGGGACTTGGGGTTCTTTGTATGATTTGGCGGAAAAAGATGCAAATAAAAATGCCACTTTAAAATGCAAATCCCTTTTCTATGAATCTTCTAACAATATAGTCACTTTGTCCGGAAATAAACTTGCTGTAATACAAGGTCTGGATGATTATATCGTAGTAGAATCGGGAGATGTGCTACTGATTTGTAAAAAATCTGAAGAACAACGTATTAAGCAATTTGTCACCGATGTCAATCTCAAGTATGACAAATAAGCTTTTATATAAATAAACTGAACACAGTGATATAAAAAGAAATCACCTCTCTGAATTGAAAGGTGATTTCTTTGTTTAAAATATCTTCGCTTGAATATTTTTCTTACTTACCGAAAATAACTTTTTGTTGCTCTTTGGTAGTTATAGCCATAACAGCATCTTTCCCCAATCTATCCCATACTTGTTGATAGTACAAATATTGTG
Organism: Bacteroidales bacterium; assembly: GCA_031552425.1. GTDB lineage: Bacteria > Bacteroidota > Bacteroidia > Bacteroidales > Azobacteroidaceae > JAISFI01. The sequence continues at coordinate 2,949 of JAVBMM010000166.1, forward strand.
GAGAGACATATTTTTCAGGAGATTCAATATAACCATCTCCTACCACAGGGATTCCAACATATGGAAAATCTGTTTTAGCTACACCATTGATCCGATTAAGAGGTAAACTAATTAATTCCGGGGTAGACCATTGGTCGGAACAATTTTCAAATCCTATAGCAAAATTTTGAGCTGTAGGTGGTTTCATGAGGATGGCTAATCTGGATTTACAGTTCCATATTACCATCTGAGCACCGGCCCATCCATGTCCGGAACCTATCCTTCCGCGATTGGCAATACTGAAATGAGCGTTAGGTCCTGAAAGAGAACAATTGTCGTACAGACCTCCAACAGCCCAACGATGGTGAGGTTCACTTGCCAAATGAGACATTTCCGAACGGCTATCCACAAAAGCATTAGGTCCGGCAACAGTTGCATGTATTACAAAATCATGTCTTGCATTTCTACTGTAACAACGTTGTACCAAAGCCATTTGTCCGTTAAACGTAAAAGCATAACGACGCCTTCCGATCAATATGGATATCGGATCTATAAACTCACAATCTTGTATGGTAATAAATTTAGATCCGGCACCTGACAAATAACCATTATCTAAGTGAATACAAGTAAGATCTTTCGCCCAAGAATTCTGGCAAGCATTGAATGAAACGAAACGTGAAGCATGTTGTTCATCACAACAATAAGTCCCGACATTTACATCTTCTTTAGTCACTTTTTCATCATAAATTGCCTCTGCATACATATTTTCTATCCCTACTTGTTGTATTCTTTTAGGCATAGAATATTTATAAATGATGCCTCCGCCATATTCTTTTTGCAAAGCATTTACTAATGGAATATCCAAGGTTATCTTATTTCCATCTATGGATTTAATAGTCCTTTCAAAAAACAAGTTTTTACTCCCGGGTTGCCATTGCAAAGTGGAATTATATTTTTTTCCATCAGCGCTGAAAGTTCCTCCTGACATACCATAGATATCTGTAGATTTATCCTGCAACAAAGCAGCATCAATCCAATAATCTTCCAGCTTGTCCATTCCGATGGCAGATATCCATTCTTTGGTACTCGGACGTTCTACTACAACTTCATCCCCTGCTTTGAATCCGGAAACATCAGCTACAGTTATAACAGAAGTTCCTGAAGGAACATATACATCTGTAATCTGTTGCTCTGAAGCATCATCTTTTATCCTTTTATCATTATCTCCTACAGATATTATAGTATATGATTTTTTTGCAGTTCCAACGAGAACTGTTCCTTCCTGGCTATTTCCTTCTCCTTTAAGAACTATTCCCGAATAGGGTAAACTGATGGTTTCTCCGATATTATATTTTCCTTTTTTCAGCAAGATAGCTCCCCGGAATCCATTTTTATCAGGATTTTCTTTTCCTAATTTTTCAATGGCTTCCTGAATACGAGGCGCATCATCCTTGGAAAAGTCTCCCGGTTCGAGGGTGATTTTCACTTCTACATCAGGTAAAGCGACACCTCCACCTTTATATCCACAGTAAGAAAAATCGGGAACAACATCTCCCTCCGGAGTATATTTTTCATATACCAATTTACCATCTTTACCCGGATAAATCAACTTGCTGTAATTCTTCTCTGAATCGGCCTTCTTTTCTTTACATGCCCATTGAGGTAATAAAACCGTTACACAAAATAAATAGACAAATAGTTTTCTCATGGTTCTTTATTTATTGAATTGTTTCATAAAAATCCTCGCGTATCGGAGTAAAAACATCTATCAAAATTCCGGCTTCAAGACATACACAACCATGTATTACATTCGGTTCAACATAATATCCATCTCCTGCACTGATGATCTCCACTTGATCTCCAATGGTCATTTCAAATTTACCCGACACAACATACGACACCTGAGAATGAGGATGTTGGTGTTTCGCACCTATCGCTCCTTTCTCCAAGTTTATTTTAACCATCATGATGTTGTCATCATAACCTGTAAATTGCCTTGTCATTCCTTCTCCGGCAACATAAGTTTTTTCGTTTTTTGAAATAAAAAATGGTTTACTTTGTGCTTTCATATTAAAAATTAATAGTTATTATTTTTCCATATTATTCCAGTTTCCGGAATAATATGCCATATCTAATTTTTTTGCTAACTGTAAGTTATTGTTAATGTTTGCTATGTGTTTCAAATCTTTATAAATATAAAAATTCAACCAATATCCATAAGCATACTTTTCAAATTTTGTATGAGGCTGTTTCCAAAAAGCATACCATGAAGTATTCAAATTATATTTCTTTGCAATAATCATAGCATCTTCCGCCCGTTTCCAAATATTTTCGGTCACTACATCAAATAATTTCGTATAATCTTCATACTTCATGTGAGCCGGATCGTATAAAGGAGCCCGATCATCAATTCCTAACGCTTTCAAAGATATTATTTCTTCAAAGATAGTATCTCCGTCCAGATCGTAACTGATGCGATCTATGAATCCATTATTATCGGTATCTTCATATTTAACCGTCGCAAAAGATTCCGGATTAGGGTGCAAACGTTCTTTGATCTTTGCCGGATAATATAAACCTCCATATCCTTGAAAATAAGCAGCTTTCTGATCTATTCTCCAAGCTCCCCATTCTGCTCCGTATAAATGGATCCTTCCGTCGAAAGGAGAAATGTACAATTTTCCTTCCCCTGAATTATCTAAATCAAACTCGGCCCGGTCTCCAACAGCATCTGCCTGAGTACCATCATCCAAACCTCCTTTTTTTATACCGACTTTAAACAGATCCAATGGCTGATATAATTCTACCCGTTCCCAGCGGTTACAATCATCATCTTCATCGAACATCAGATAACAACGATCCCATTTGCCTCGATTAAAAATAAGATCAAAAGCAACTTTTTCGTCTGGATAAATCAATTCTTCCATTTGTCTCCACCTCGGATCATAGAAGAATTTATCAGCTTCCGGTAATCCTCTTAAATTTTTAAACTTATGCACCTGATCTGAATAATCGAATCCTTCTCCTTTGAAATGAATGGTCATATCCAGGTCAAATTCATTTCCTTGCCCATTATCATTATCTATATCAAAAGCCATGCTGACCCATGTGATTCGTTTACTGTAGATCACGTCTATTTCTTTATCTACAGCATCAAAACGGGGATCTTTTTTCTTTCTTGGCCCAGGGCGGAAATAAGGTTGATCAATCAATCTAACTGCCACTTCCGACAAATGATCGTTATCGTGATCATAAAAAATGAAAGGATTTTCCCAATTATAACGGGTATCATTAATTCTGAAAACAGAGGCGTGCATTTTCAGGAACAAAGTATTTCCATGATAATCCTGATAGAAATTAGCATGCCCGTTATGTTCCCAGCATCTCAAGACTATATCATTCCAATTGATAAAACTTTTAATATCGTCTTTTTCTCCATAATCAATTACACAAATATAATCGGCAGAAGTATCCCTACCCCTATTTTCCAATTTGCTGTTACAAACAACGATTTGCATATCGGCAATACCATCATTGTCAGTATCCACCCAATCAATACACACATCTCCGGGACCACCGAATATCCCATCTTTATTGAGATCTACCAATAAACAATCGTTATCCGTATCTCCCTCTAAATCTCCGTATTTCATATCCCCATCATCGTCGATCCACATAATAGGAATACTGTCCAAGATAAATGCCCGGATGATTTCCGGCTTACCGTCTCCGTTAATATCTTCGTATGTAATACTCGATTTATCAGTTACAATAGGCAAACGCCACGGAACGAGTTTAGTATGTTGATTCCAATATGGTTGTCCGGCAAATAATGGTAAACCAAACACAATCAAAAAGAATAAAATATGACTTTTTGTTTTATTCATGATTAGTCTTTAAATATAATTTTCTGTTGTTCTTTAGTAGTGACGAGTTTAACAGCATCTTTCCCCAACCTATCCCACAATTGCTTATAATACAAAAATTGCGGTTTTACATATTTATCCGGAGATTCAATGTATGCATCTCCAACAACAGGACTTCCGGTATATTTGAAATTTGTTTCCGACACTATATTCATTTTATCTATTCTTATCTGTATTTCTTCCGGAGTAGCCCATTTGTCTTCTTCTGTGGATATTGTTCCATAATTACCGATAGAAAAGTTTTGTGCTGTAGGAGGAGTCATTAATAAAGTCAGTGGTGCTTTACAGTTCCAGAATAACATTTGTGCTCCTGCCCATCCGTGGCCGGTTCCATAGTTTCCGCGATTCACAGCATTGAAATAAGCTACGGGGCCTTTTAAAGAACAATTATCAAACAAACATCCGGCGGACCACCGTTGATGTGGTTCACTGGTGTTAAGTACCATTTCTCCATGATTATCTACATAAGCATTCGGTCCGGCAACCGCTTCTCCTAAAGCCATATCATGACGGCAATAACTAGAATAGCAACGTTGTATGAGACACATTTGTCCTCCGCTGATTCCGTATGCAGTACGCCTTCCTCCCGCAATAACAGCCACCGGATCCAAGTAGCGACAATCTTGTACGGTAACGTAACGGCTCCAAGGTTTCAAAGAATATCCTCCGCTGAAATGCATACAGGTCAAGTTTCTCAACCAAATATTTTCACTTATTCCGACAAAAATGAAAAGAATAGAATGATTTTCATCGGCATAATAATCTCCGATATAATTATCTTTTTTCACCACCTTTTTATTAAATTCGGATATACCTCTGAGGTTTTCAACCCCTACCTGCGAAACCCTGTCTTTTATGGTATATTTATAAACCCATCCGCCCCCGAATTCTTCTTGGAATGCATTGGTTAAAGGAACGTTCAATATTATTTCGTTGCCATTAATTCCTGTAATGACCCGTTCAAAATACAAATCTTTACTTCCCGGCTCCCATTGTTTGGTGATATTATGTTTTTTTCCATCGGGACTTACCCTGCCTTCTTTTCTTGCTTTTTCTTGTTCTTTTTCACTCAGACTTGACATCCTGTTCCATTTCGGCGCTATTTTATCCATTCCGATATAAGAAATCCATTCTTTTGTACTTGGACGTTCAACAATTACTGCATCTCCCAATTTAAATTTCGAAGCATCTTTTACCGTTATTTTATTGGATCCGGAAGGAACATATTGATTGGTTATTTTTTGTTTGGAACTTTCTAGTATTTCCGGTTCGGAATAAGAACTGATCCTGATCAAATTATACTTTTCTGGTTTTGTTGCAATCAACAAAGTTCCGTTTTCTTCATCGCCTTCTCCCCTTAAAACAATTCCGGAATGACCTATATTAATGGTTTGTTGAATATTGTATTTTCCTTTTTTCAACAAAACAGCTCCCCTGAATCCGGTTTTATCCGGTTTCTCTTTGGATAATTTTTCTATTGCTTGTTGGATACGCGGTGCATCATCTTTAGAAAAATCACCCGGTTTCAAGGTAATTTTAACCGGAAGAACCGGCAATTCTACTCCTCCTCCCATATATCCGCAATTGGAAAAATCAGGAAGGATATCTCCTTTGTCTGTGTATGGTTGATAAACCAACTTACCGTCTTTTCCCGGATAGATCAATTTACTGTATGCACTTTTTTTAACATCATTAGAAGCATCTACATAATTGGATTTTTTCATCTCCAAGAATGCTGAACTCCGGTGTTCTTCCCCCGATTGCACACGAGATTTTACCAATGCCAAATTTTGTGCTGTATGGAGCATTACCGGGTGTTTGAATTGAGCATAAACTGTCAGATTAAATAAAATAAAAAGAAAAAATAATGTTCTCTTCATGGATTTCTTTTGTTTAATGATAAAAAATAATTTCGTCTCTTCTGAACAGCAATTTTATTTCCATATAATTTCCTTTTTGTTAAACTGCATATTGCTAATTAACAAAGGATTGGCAATATTATCTTCTACATTATTATGGGAAATATTAATGTTGTATTTTCCTTTTTTCAAAACAATGAAAGTAGAACGATATCGTGTCCATTCCGGAAACTCACGCGCCTTGATGATAAATTCCATAGGGGCATAGGCATACATAGTTCCTTCTATTTCGCCCCTCCCCCGAACCGCACGGGCCTTATCCGGGACATCACTTGTGCAGAGGCTGGTCGACCTGATAAATCCGGAGCCTTTTACATAGAAAATCAGTTCATAATTTCCCGGTTCCAAATCAAAGTATGGGGAGGAGAAATAGTTGGCTTTTGCAATCGGTCCTGACCAGGTCATTTGCAAAGCATTCATTCCTTTATAAGTTTCTTTTGCTTTTGAGAAACTTTCTATTTCATTTATTTCTTTTGAAGCAGTGTAATTATCCGGTAAATTTTCGGATGATTTCCATTGGCTCATATTTAAATTGGGTACATTTACCGGTGTGATTTTTACCGGTTCAGTAGCGTATATTAATGATGCCCAAGGCATATATCCATCTTGGGGCGCCTCGTTACGAACAACTTCCAACAATCTTCTGGTGTAGGGCATTTCCAAGCCTTTTCGGTTGTGATAATGATGGTAAGGTAGTTCGTAAATAGGATTTAATTGTCCCCTGCCTGTTTGAGAAATTTCGTCCCCGTAGATATACTTTCCATACCAGGTTTTATATTGGGTATAAGGCACTTCTTCTCCCAGCATGAATTTAGCGGTATATTCAAATCCCTTGGCTAAACGGTTATCGTACAGAGAATATGCATCATAACCCTGATTCCAAGCAATTTCACAGGCCACAGCAAGATAAGACAATCCCATTTGTGTATGCCCCTGGTCACGCCCGCTTTCCTGACATTCTCCGGTTTCACTGAAATAATTATCCAAAGCGCCGTTGGTATCTCCTTCGGTAAGCATATGGTATGCCCGGTCGAAGATGTCCTTCCTGTCTAAAAAGATCCCAATACAAAGCATTGTTTGCTCTGCTGCCGCATCCCAGTTACCATTGATAGTTGGTTTGAAATTTTTAATGGTTTCATACCAAATATCCAAGATCATTTTCTCAAATTGTTTTTGGTCGGCTTTTTTCCATCCTTTGTAGGTATGCTTGATAATTTCTGCGGCATTCAGGTACCTGGTCCCTGCTACTCCGATTTTCAGTTCTTTGGCAACATTGGTTACAGAATCCAACTTATACGACCAAGCGTTTAATATTTCTATGGCCTTTTCTGCATATTTTTGTTCTTCGGTAATTACCCAAAGTAATGCCATGGTATAAGCAAAATTTCCATCCTGGTAAAATTCAATTCCTCCGATATTCGGTTTATTGTAAGGTCCGCAATTTACATTAGAGAAAGGACGTGCTTTTTGATTTAATGAACCATATTTTGATTCAAATATTTCTTTGTATGCAGTCTTCCATGGCTCTTTCCCTGATTGCACACGAGATTTTACCAACGCCAAATCTTGCGCCGTATGAAGCATTCCCGGATGCTTGAATTGAGCATTAATAATTTGGCATGTGATTAAAAGGACTGAAACAAAAACAAATATCTTTCTCATAATGATTGATTTATTTCCCATTTATAGCATCTGCATACATTAAAGTTCCCCAAGGCATAAAACCATCTTGTGGTTCTTCATTACGGATTTGCTTAACTACTTGCTTGGTGTAAGGCATATCCATTTTTTTCAGACCATGATAATGATGGTATGGCAATTCATAAATTGGACTGTACTTTCCTCTTCCCTTTTGAGAGATTTCATGTCCGTAAACATATTTACCATAATGTGTTTTGTATTGTACGTAGGGAACATCTTCTCCCAACATAAATTTAGAAGTATACTCATATCCCTTCAATAAACGATTATCGTAAAGCGAATATGCATCATATCCTTGGTTCCATGCAACTTCGCATGCATTACATACATAAGACAATCCCATTTGTGTATGGCCTTGGTCGCGTCCGCTTTCCTGGCATTCTCCCGTTTCACTGAAGTAATACTTGATACAACCGTTTGTTTCTCCTTCCGTTAATTGTTTATAAGCTCTGTCAAAAATATCTTTACGATCTAAGAAAATTCCAATGCAAAGCATGGTTTGCTCTGCTGCTGCGTCCCAATTTCCATTGGTGGTAGGTTTAAATTTTTTAATCACTTCATACCAGATGTCTAATATCATTTTTTCAAAAGCTTCCTGATCTTCCTTTTTCCAGTCTTTATATGTATGTCTGATAATTTCTGCCGCATTCAGGTATTTAATTCCGGCAACGCCTACTTTCAACTCTTTGTTCGAATTGGTCACAGAAACTAAAGTATATGACCAGGCATTAAGAATTTCTATAGCTTTCTCTGCATATTTTTTATCTCCTGTTATTGTCCAAAGCAAGGCCATGGTATATGCAAAATTTCCATCCTGGTAAAATTCCGTTCCTCCGATATTAGGCTTGTTATAAGGTCCGCAATGTACATCCGGAACGGGACGTGGAGCTGTAGTTAATGAAGCGTATTCTGATTTTTTCATTTTCGAATAGGCTGATTTCCATGGTTCCTGGTCTGATTGTACACGAGACTTTACTAACGCAAGATCTTCTGCTGTATGAAGCATTCCCGGATGTTTAAATTGAGCAAAAGCAGTTGTATACCCAACACTTATAAGAATTGAAATAAGAAGAAGTACTTTTTTCATGATATAAAATTTATTTATGTTTTTATTGATTGATTCAAAAAATCAAGATGAGTTTCCTCAAAACTCATCACATTTTCAGATAAGCAAAGGTAAAAATTATTTAATGGTCAAAAAAAATTATTTTAGTCAAAAATAGCACTTTATTAATTCAAATTTACTTATTAAAGTCATCTTGACTTTTGAAAATGGTTTTATATTTAAGGTTTATTGGAATAAAATTTCTTCATTACTTTTTTGTTGCGCCAAAAAGTAATCCAAAAAGGCGCTTTTGTCAAAATGAACTTGCTCGCTCGCTACGCTCAACTCGCTTCAGACAGCATTTTAAGAAACTTGAAAGCACTTCGTTCGGTAATAAGTATGTAAACATTCTTATTACTCTCACTAAAACGTGCTTTTGACAACAAGGAAAGAACCCCTACCCCTTATTTAAGGGGAAAATAATGGCCTCGGGCAAATGGCGTTAAGAAAAATATGTATCAAATACTGATTCGCATTATTTATTTTCAAAGGGCTTGATTCCTTCAAGAAACCAAACCCTTCTCTTCTACTAATCATCTAACGTTATTTAATAACAACTTTCTTTGATTTTGTTCCCACTTTCACAATGTATAAACCTGAATATTTTACGGGCACGGTTGCCTTGTCACTAAAATATCCGGAAGACACTAATTGTCCTGTAGAAGTGTACAACTGATAAAATCCGCTACCTTCTTGTTCTATCATCACTGCTTGAATTCCTGAATATACTTTTAAGCCATTTTCTTTAAATGGACTGTCTTTTATTGAAGTTCCTGAATACGAAGTAATCCTGAAATCATCCAATACGAAATCACGAGGACCACCAGTGGTTACTGCTCTATAAATATAAAAACTCACCTGAGGAGTATCTATATCAGCAACCAACTCTTTATTCATAATATAGGATTTATATACCCATCCCATAGCATCAGTAATATCAGCTGCAGGAATACTGTCTATTCTCGTCCAGGGGTCACTTGATTTCATTTTATATCGAACCACTAAAGCTGAAGAATTATCATCTTGAGTTGGAACATTCACATAATCTTTTACATAAAAAGAAATAGTACCCATTCCATTTATAAGTTGAGGAGTAACCAGATCAAAAACACCATTTGAATTAGGCCTGGTACCATTATCTCCCCAATATAAACCGTGATTAGCCGTTTTTTCATTACTATATACCGCAGGAGCTCCAGGTGTAATCTCAAAATCTACAACAGGAGAACTTTTGAAATCAGTAAAACAACCTGAAATAAAATCTTTGGTTTGCTTAAAAGTAATATTGTATGTTTTTGAAACTGTTCCGTCAGAAGAAGTTACTTTTATTTTGGTTACATTATTACTTCCTGAAAGACTTGTAGCTGTTTCTACAACTTCAACTGATTCATATTGAGAAGGATATGCAGATGCCACAGGTACGCCTCCTGTATAATTAAAAGATAAATCTACCGTATAATCTAATGTTTCAGGATCAAAACCCGGAAGGCTTTCAGGCCCCCCTTTGGTATAACCTGTTGCAGATAAAAGGATTTTTTGCAAAGAACAATCACTATTGTATTCAATTTCTCTTGACATTGTAATATTAGAAACCAAAAATACATTACCGGTTGTTCCATTGTTATGAGCAAAATTCAAACTGTAATTGCCCGGGGTTGTTACTGTAAATGTATATGTAAATTCCGTCCAATCTGCAATAGCTTGCGCCCCAGAGGAAGTTCCCATTGGGCGAGAAATATAAGTCGTACCTCCTGCTTGTAAGCTACTTGTTTGTCCTGACCTTCTATTGACCTCGGGAACATCGTCCGTACATAAATTTACAGTCCTAAAATAGCCATTTCCTTTTACATAAAAACTCAATTTATATATTCCGGTAGTTAAATTAAAATATGGTGTAATAAAATATGAAACATTTGCTTGAGAACCCCCATAAGTCATTTGTAAAGCATTCATTCCCTGATACGTTTCCGTTGATTTTGAAAGGTATTTTTTGAAATTAGTCACATTACCTCCTGCTCCAAAATTTCTTGGAAGGGTATCATATTCTGTAGTCGATCCTGATAAAAAATCCCATTGGCTCATATCCCCATTAGGAATCGTCACCGGTTGGGTTGCAGACATAGCATTCAAAGCTATCACTGAAAATAGAAGTAAAATAATCTTTTTCATACAATAAAATTTTAAAATTGAACACTTTAATAATTAATTCACTATAATTTTTTTTGTTATTCTAGAAACTTTTACGATGTACAAACCTCTATATTGTACCGGTACGGAAATTTTATCAGTGAAATTTCCTGAAGATATTAATTGTCCTGTCAAAGCATATATCTGATAAGATCCATTTCCCGGTTGTTCAATAGAAATACTTTGCTTTCCGGAATAGATTTTCAAGTTATCTTCTCCTGATATTTTATTATCTCCGAGAGAAGAACTTGAATAAGCAGTGACTCTGAAATCATCCATTGCAAAATCACGGGTATTTACTTCTCTATAGATATAAAACCTCACCTGAGGAGTATCTATATCAGCAACCAACTCTTTATTCATAATATAGGATTTATATACCCATCCCATATCATCAGTGATCTCAGTTGCTGGAATACTGTCTATCCTTGTCCAGGGATCGCTTGATTTCATCCTGTATTGAACCAATAAAGCAGAAGCATCAATATCTTGAGTTGAAAGATTCACATAATCTTTCACATAAAAAGAGATAGTACCCATTCCGTTTACCAAAGGAGGAGTCATCAGTTCATAAGTACCATTCGAATTAGGACGAGTGGCATTATCTCCCCAATATAAACCATGGTTAGCTTCTTTTTCATTACAATAAACTGCAGATCCATCGACATATCCAAAATCTGCATACGGTTTTGTTTTAAAATCAGTGAAACAACCTGAAATAAAATCTTTGGTTTGCTTAAAAGTAATGTTGTATGTTTTTGAAACTGTTCCATCAGAAGAAGTTACTTTTATACTGGTTACATTATTACTTCCTGAAAGACTTGTTGCTGTTTCTATAAATTCAACTGTTTCATATTGAGACTGAAATGGAGATACGGCCGGCACATCTCCTATATAATTAAAAGATAAATCCACAGTATAATTTAATGTTTCAGGGTCAAAACCGGGAAGGCTTTCCGGAATTCCTCTTGTATAATTAGCAGCAGATAAAAGGATTCTCTGAAGAGAACAATCGGCATTTAATTCCGATTGGCTTGTTTTAGTAAATGATATTCCGGATATATAAAATTCATTACCGTTGACTTGATTATTATGACAAATATTCAATTCGTAACAGCCAGCTGCTGTAACTGTCACATTCTGAGTTTTTTCTGTCCAATCGGCAATAGTTTGTGCATTAGCGGAAGTACCCATCGGGCGCATAATATAGGTCGTTCCTCCTGTTGTGAGGTTAGCATCTGATGATGTAGATCGATTTGCCTTTGGCACATCTACCGTGCACAAGTTAATAGAACGAAGATAACCTTTCCCTTTTACATAAAACTTCAATTGATAATCTCCGGGAGATAGAGAAAAAGAAGGGGTGGTAAAATATGCACAACTACCTGAGCTACCACCATAAGTCATTTTCATTACCGGTTTTCCATTGTAAGATTCAGCTGCCTTTGAAAAATAGTCGATAGAAGTTGCTGTAGCATTACTCCCCGAATATCTGTATCCAACAGGAAGGTGTTCGTACTCAGTTGTAGATCCCGATACAAAATTCCACTGACTCATATCCACATTAGGAATTGCTACAGGTTCATTTGACATCGCATTGAAAGCAATTGTCGTAAATAAAAGTAAAAAAATCTTTCTCATACCATTACATTTAAAAATTAAACATTCCAATAATTAATTTACTATCACTTTTTTCGCTGTTTTAGAAACTTTTACGATATACATTCCTTTATGTAATACCGAGACTGATATCTTTTCTGTGAAATGACCCGAGGAAATCAATCGCCCTGTCAGATTATATATTTGATAAAAGTTATTTCCCTGTTGTTCGATAAAAATACTTTGCTTCCCGGAGTAAACTTTTAAATTGTCATCTTTTAGTGCATAACCATCAAGAGACGTACCCGAATAAGCAGTGATACGAAAATCATCCAACACAAAATCACGAGGGGCATCAATAGCTACTTCCCTATAAATATAAAAACTTACTTCAGGAGTACCTTCATCTAAAGACGTGGCTTTGTTTAAGACATAAGATTTATATATCCATCCCATATCTTCAGTGATCTCAGTTGCCGGAAGGCTGTCTATTCTCGTCCAAGCATTTGTTGCGTTCATCCTATATCGAACCACCAAAGCAGAAGTATTATTATCCTGAGAAGGTTTATCCACAAAATCTTTCACATAAAAAGAAACTGTTCCCATTCCGTTCACCAGCGGAGGCGTTATCAATTCAAAAGAACCGGTTGAATTAGCTCTGGTAGCATTATCTCCCCAATATAAGCCATGATTGGAAAGTTTCTCATTGCAATAAACTCCTGCCGATACAGGAACTATGAAATCATTTGTCTTTAATGACTTGAAATCGGTAGGACAACCAAATATAAAATCTTTGGTTTGATTGAAAGTAATGGTGTAAAGTTTTGACACACTACCGTCTGTCGACATCATTTTTATTGTGCAAACATTGTTAGGAGAAGATAAACCTGTTGCCTGATCGACAATAATATCCACTTTATCTTTTCCTATAGGATACACCAAAGGAACTTTTCCTGAATAATTAAAAGATAAATCTACTGTGTTGTTAGCCACGTCAGGATCGAAAGAGGGAAGCTTTTCAGGGCGCTTGGGAGTATAAGCAGGTTCATACAATAATAAAGCATTCAAAGAACAATCAGCGTTTTTCTCCGGTTGGGTTTTATTCAACAAAGAAATACCGGATACATAAAATTCATTACCGGTCACTTGATTATTATGTCCGAAATTCAATTCGTAAAGACCGGCCGTGTCAACTACAAAAGACTGACTTTTCAATGTCCAATCGGCAATAGTTTGTGCAGTTGAAGAATTTCCCATCGGACGAAGGATAAATGTACGTCCTATACCTGATGTCAAATTTTCAGGAGTGGCAGTACGACGGTTTTCTTCGGGCGAATCAACCGTAGATACATTGACTGACCGGAAATAGCCTTTTCCCTTTACATAAAATTTCAATTCATATTCACCAGGAGAGAGATAAAAAGGAGGAGTCGTAAAGTATGCACAGCTACCGGCACTTCCTCCGTAAGTCATTTTTATTACCGGTTTATTATTGAAAGTCTCCGAAGACTTTGAGAAATATTCAGAAGATCTGGTCGTAGCATTATTTCCTCCGTTACTATATCCCAAAGGAAGAGGCTCATAATCAGGAGTCCCTTCAACAACATTCCATTCTTTCATATCGATATTGCGGATAGGAATAAGTTTGCTTTCTTCCTGGGAATCAAAGGCATCTAACCTGTTTATAGAAATTCCGGAAAGCAACAAGGGATTATCCGGATCACCGTCAATATTATTGTGGGAAAAAATCAAACTATAATCTGCTTTTTGATTTACCGTAACCATCACCCTGATGGGAGTCCAATCCTTAAAAAGTTGCGCTTTAATCGTATTTCCCATAGGACTCGAAGAATATGCGATTCCGGTTGTTCCGACAGGGTTGCGCGCCCGGCGGTCAGCTTCCGATACGTCAACCGTACAAAGGTTAAGTGTCCTGATAAATCCCGATCCTTTTACATAAAAAATAATCTCATAATCTCCCGGTTTTAATTCAACATACGGAGTAAGAAAATAATTTCCATTTCCTACAGTACCGCTCCAAGTCATCTTTACAGCGTTCTTTCCTTCAAAGGTTTCGGAAGATTTTGAGAAATAAGGTTTATAACTACTTCCACGAACACCATATCCTTTGGGAAGGGCATCATATTCAGAAGAACCGGATAATAATTCCCATTGACTCATGTCCAGATTAGGGACATATACGCTTTCCGAAGCAAACTCTTCATCAGCATAAATCAGTGTACCCCAAGGAATATAGCCATCTTTTGGTTCTTCATAGCGGGTTTGTTTTATCACGCGAAAAGTATAAGGCATAGAAAGTCCTTTGCGACCATAATAATGATGATACGGGAGTTCATATATAGGATTAAACCCACCTCTCCCCTGTTGTGAAATAGTATCTCCATAACTATATGCCCCATGAAAAGTTATGTATCGTGTATATGGCACATCTTCTCCCAACATAAATTTAGAAGTATATTCAAATCCTTTCAATAAACGATTGTTGTAAAGAGAATAAGCATCATATCCTTGTTTCCAGGCTATTTCGCAGGCATTACAAATATAAGACATTCCCATTTGTGTATGTCCCTGATCCCGTCCGCTTTCCTGGCATTGTCCCGTTTCACTGAAATAATTATCAATAGCACCGTTCGTTTCTCCTACTGTCAATTGATTATATCCCCGGTCAAAAATATCCTGGCGATCAAGGAAAATACCGATACACATCACCGTTTGTTCTGCTGCTGCATCCCAATTTCCATTAGTGGTAGGCTTGAAGTTTTTGATCGTTTCATACCATATATCCAGTATCATGCTTTTGAATTGATTTTGGTCTTGTTCGCTCCAACCGGTATAAGTATGTTTAATAATTTCAGCAGCATTCAAGTATTTCACACCGGCCACTCCGATTTTCAATTCTTTGGCCTCCCGGGTTACCCTTTTTAAAGTATATGACCAGGCATTCAGTATTTCGATTGATTTCCGGGCATACCTCTCATCTCCGGTTATCACCCAAAGCAAGGCCATAGTATAGGCAAAATTTCCATCTTGATAAAACTCATCTCCACCGATATTAGGGACATTATATGGGCCACAAGAGACATCTTCAAAAGGACTGGGAGCTATCGTCAAATCAGCATAATCAGAATTTTTCATTTGTAAGAAAGCCGATTTCCATGGTTCTTTTCCTGACAAAACACGAGATTTTATTAATACCAGATCTTCCGAAGTATGAAACATGCCGGGATGAACAAACGCAGCATTAGAAGACGAAACATAAATACATAAGATTGTGGCTATAAACAATATCCTTCTCAAAAACATAACCACAATTGTCTTTTTCATGAAAATTAGAATTTTACAATACAAAAGTAAAGCTCTATCAAAGAAATGACTTGTAGTATTTGATCAAAAATTGTTAGAAATAATTCATTATAAGGGGATTCGAGAACTGTGAGGTTATTTTTACATATCCTCCAACGATAGCCCTTTGTACTCAATAGAGAATGTTGGATATTTTATAATAATATTTTTCACTAATTCCCTGAGTGGTTTTGCAGATACGTTTACGTCCAATCATCATTGTCATTTGTGCTGCTCCTGCTGAAGCTTACTCAATATTTTGCAAAGTAGCCATTTCAGATGTTCTATCGTAGAATTTCATTTTCTGTATATTTCAAAATTACCGTAACCACGGTTACTGTAATTTCTGTTACGTTAATGAAAATGTACGAATTAAATCCATTAACCCAATAAGTTGACTGATTCTTTTTTATTTGATTCTTTTAAATTCAATTTGACCAGAATAAGTTAGTATCGTAAGGCGGTTTTTTGATATACGAATGATTTCCCATTCATAAAAATTAAAATAATCTTCAGTGAACACAATGTATTTTCCATCTTCAACTATTTGATAAAACAAACATTCATAAATCACCTGTTTTTCTCCTTCAAAATAAAAAATTACTGTTTTTGCGCAGCTGTTACCTTTAAAAAACTCATATTTACATTCATATTTTGAATCTTTCGGTTTATTAGGAAAAACCTGCATCCATTCACCTATAATTAGACGTTCTATGTGAACTGTAGAATCCCCTTCCCCATCTTTACAAGAAAATAGACAGAATAAAGCTAGAAAAAATAGTGTGTGTTTCATAATGATTTAATTTTTTAGGGATAATTTTTTATTGAATAACAAGTATAATCTATGGTCATCTGTACGATTATGCCCATTAGAAAATTGGATCGTATCAGGCAAATTTAGAAAATTATACCTGATTGTACAAATATCCCGGTCTAAATCCGTTACCAATCTTCCATTACTGTCGTAAAAAAATTCATCCATCGGGTAGGGAGCTCTGTCAGGATAAAAAGTAACATTGGAACCATATGGGTATCTATATAACCTGAGGGCATTTTTCAGGTGATTTCCTGTATAGCTCATTTCAAGGACATCTAATTCTATATAATCCTCAGATTTTTCGCGATCTATGGCTTCAATATTTCCATGAAGATCGTATGCTAAACCTTCAGTTATATAGTGAGAGGTGTTTTCTTCCTGGAAATAATTTTTCTATGTATATATATTTCTCATTAGCATTTATTCCCAGGATCCAACGTTCATCAATGCTATTTAAAGATTTAGCTTGACCAAAATCAGAAATAGGCACCGAATTTTTATCAAAAGAAAATTGACGACTATAAGCTTTAATTTCACCGGATAAATAATTAGTTTTAGTATAATTTCCATTTTTCCACATTGCCGCCAACGGCGGCAACGATTGAAAAAACAAACCCCGCAAAACTGCGAGGCTGGTTTCTTATATTCCTCCAAACTTGGTTTCTTTTAGTTCCCATTCCTGTTTATCGCAAGAGTATTTGTAAGTAAAAACTCCCCAATCAACAGCAACAATGTTCAAATGGCTTTTTTTAGGAATAGAAACGCCTTTGCCTGATAATGTAATAGTTATTCGATTTTTTTCTAATGACATTCCCATAAAAACAAATCCGTATTCTCTACCTTTTTTGAGTTTCTTTTGTCCTGATAGATTTCGCAAACTCATAAATTTTACATTCCTTTTCTGTATTGCTTCTGAAAAAGAAAAATTGTTTGGATAACTATCTACACAAATATAAGGAGCATATTCCCCACAATCTTTGCAAGTTTTGTTTATCAAATCCGATTTCCAATCAAGATATGAAAGCAAACTTGTGTTTATCATTTTGTTCAGTTGATTGTTTTCCTGTGCATTTGAAAATAAACAAATGAACACGAAACTAATCGCAACAATTATCCTTTTCATTCGCTTTATCTTTTGGGAGTTACAAACTGTTTAATTGGAATAACTGCCTGAACACCATTTGAATTATAAATATATACATTACCACTGCTACGACCAAAAACATAATTCGTACTTGTTCCCGCATTGTTTATATCTGTTTGAGAAGGTGTTTGTGTGAAAGAATATGTTGTTGTTGTACCTCCCAATGTGTTAGCAGGTGGAGAATCTACAACCGTTCCGCTTGGGTGGCTGTGGAAAGTAGAAACTCCCGTTGGTAATTCAATACTTGCAGTTGCATCTGTTTTGGGATTTGCGACTGCACCCGGAGTTGCTGTCGTTACTACTCCGTTTTGTATTGAGCCACCGTATTCTCTATTATTTGCTTCTGCTGTTCCACCTTTGCCGTTATCTCTACTAACTTCCGTTACCATTGCTTGACGATTGTCGGCAGAAGATTCTATGGCGATAGAATTAGTATAAGCCATTCCATTGTTTTGAAAAGCCTCCGATTTTCCCGAATTTGATTTAATAAATTTCGTTGTTTCTTTTACTTCTGCCTTTGTAAGAGCCTCTGTTCTAACAGCCAAAATTCGTTGGTCATCAATTCCGTCATTACCGATTACTTTTCCATTAACTGAAAAATCTGCTCTGCCGTCTGGGTCAATCCTGTTCATAGGATTATTTCCACAATAAGCATACGGACTAACCGAATAATACTTCTCAGCCAAAGGATCCGGTCCTTTCCAAATTCCTTCTGTAGCGGAATACATCCGGGCACCGTAGTCGTACCAATTTAATCTATGGTCTTTTTGTTGTTCTTTGCCATTATATTTGTAAGGGCTTGAATGTCCGTAACTTTCTCCTGTCAACGAACCAAATGGGTAATAATGATTGACTTGTTCCATGGTATAAAAGTCATAATCATTTACCATTCTGACACTACCTAAATGATCTTTTATATAATATTTGTACTGGTTAACATTAGGTGCATTAGAATAGATATATCCATTG
>JAVBMM010000091.1:0-4657 GCA_031552425.1 Bacteroidales bacterium
TAATTCTGAATTTCAATCATTTAAATATTATCATCCATACAAAGAAGGAGGACTGAAATTTCCTGTGATAGGAATGATGACGGAAGATAAACATGGAACTATCTGGATGTGTACCAGTGGAGGATACCTATCTTCTTTTGACCCAAAAACAAGAAAAATTCAAACTTATGATGAGAAACAAGGTATCTCAAGTAAAAATCTCAAGTCGATTTGGTACGATAATAATAGGGATTGTATTTGGTTAGGTTCTTCTGATGAAAGTTTGGATTGTTTTGACATCAAAACATTAAAAGCAAAATCTTTTATTGGAAAAACCGGGACTAATCTATATTTCGGGAAAAGAATCAACCAAATATTAGATTGGAACGGAAATCTTTTATTGGGCACAGGAGGAATCGGAGTTTGCCTGTTTGATATTCAAAAACACCAGACAAGTAATTTTGGCCCGAAAACTTCCGGAGAAGTTGTCTCCATTGTCAAAGATAAAAATAACAGGATATGGATTGCCGGATACGGTTTACATTTATACGACCCTGCGACAGGGAAAGAAAAACATTACATACATGAAAAAGGAAATCCCAATAGCCTTAGTTCAAATGCAATCAATATCGTCTTTGAAGATTCCAAACAAAATATTTGGATAGGGACTTCCGGTTTCGGATTAAACAAATATAGGCCGGCAAGTGATGATTTTGAAATATTCACCAAAGAGAAAAACGGTCTACAAGACAATAATATATTGGCATTGAACGAATCTCCGGAAGGTAAATTGTTGATTGGAACAAACACCGGATTATCAACTTTCGAGCCTCAGGAAAACAGGTTTTCCAATTATGAATACAAAAGCGGTTTCCCTTTAACTACAATCAATGAAGGAGGTTTATTCGTTTCCCGGGCCGGGGACATATACATCGGGGGAGTCCCTGGGCTGACTGTTTTTAAAGAGAGTGATCTACTGCAAATAAGAAAATCTTTTGACATTAACTTCTCTAAACTATACTTAGATAATAATGAAGTTAAAATCAATGATCAAACCGGAGTACTGACTTGTGCTTTACCATTTACCAAAAAGATTATTTTAAGTCCTAAATATTCCGGATTTTCCATTGAATTTATTACCAATAATTATATCAAAGCAAATGCCGGAGATATCCAATACAGGCTCATAGGATACGAAGATAAATGGATGGATGCCAATTTAGGGCGTTTAATCACATACACCAACCTTAATCCCGGAGAATATAAATTGGAAATGAGAGTCAAAGATTTTCCGAACATTTCTAAATCATTAATTATTGATGTAAAACCTCCTTTTTATCGTACTAATATTGCTTATATTTCCTATGTTTTGTTATTGATTTTTTTAATTTATTGGTTTATAAAGCAATCTCAAATACGGTTTTACCTAAAAACTTCCTTAGAGTTTGAAAAAAGAGAAAAAGAGAAAAATGAAGAAATGATACAATCCAAGTTGCGCTTCTTCATGAACATTTCTCATGAAATAAGGACACCTGTTACCTTGATAATCGGACAAATAGAAAACCTCTTACAATCGTACAGCGTACATCCGTTGGCATATAATAAAATGCTGAAAATACACAAGAATGCCAACAACTTAAAAAGTTTAATTTCCGAATTACTTGATTTCAGGAAACAGGAACAAGGACATTTGAAACTCAAAATCTCGTATGTAAATTTTATTGATTACCTGGAAGAAATATTTTCTATTTTCCAGGAATATGCTTTGGAAAAAGATATTTCTCTAACTTTTAATTATACAGAAAAAGATATTTGGGTATGGATAGATACTAAACAAATGCAAAAAGTGATTCAAAACTTGCTATCCAATGCATTTAAATATACTCCCAAAGGAGGAACGATTAAAGTATCTGCAACAGAAACGGAAGAAAAAATCATACTTACCATAACAGATAACGGTGTAGGAATCGCTGCTGGAGAACTGGGAAAAGTATTCGACCGGTTTTATCAGGCAGAAACCTCATTCGATACTCCGGGAACAGGCATCGGATTAGCCCTCTCGAAAGGAATTATAGATGCACATCAAGGAATAATCACCGTAGAAAGTGTACAGGGCAAAGGATCTGTTTTTACCATTACACTGAAAAAAGGCGATGCTCATTTTCCCGAAGAAACACTTAGAGTAGAAGCTGAAAAGGAAATTTCTTTTTATGAACAGAAAGATTTGGGAGAAGCATTTAAAGAAGAAATAAGAAAAACCCAAAAAGAAGCAGATGCTGAGAATTGCCGGTTATTAATCGTAGAAGATAATGATGATTTAAGAGCGCTTCTATTAGATATTTTCACTCCTTTTTATCAGGTAGAAACCGCAACAGACGGTTTAGATGCTTTGGAAAAAATAAAAGAAAACCAACCGGATATTATTATCAGTGACATTATGATGCCCCGGATGTCCGGAATAGAATTTTGTTCGGAAATAAAAACAAATGTCGAAACTTGCCATATTCCAATCATTCTTTTAACAGCCAAGACGGCAGTAGAACATAAATTGGAAGGTTTGAAAATCGGCGCAGATGATTATATAACCAAACCATTCGATGTAAAACTTTTAGTAGCAAGATGTAATAATCTGGTTAATAACCGGAAAATTTTACAAAAGAGATACATTCACCAACAAGATTTTCCTGTAGAACAGATCACAGATAATCCTTTTGATTTGGATTTTATCAACCGCGCTACACTTATCGTAGAAACGAATGTCGAAAATGACTCTTTTGATGTCGATCTATTTGCCCGGGAAATGGGAATGGGTCGAACTTCCTTCTTCAATAAATTAAAAGGAATAACAGGTTTAACTCCTTTGAATTTTATTTCGAATATCAAACTGAAAAAAGCCTCCGAATTATTGTTGACTCGCCCCGATATGAATGTTACTGATATTGCATATTATTTAGGGTATAGCACTCCCCGTTATTTCAATGAATGTTTCAGGGATTTATTTGGTTGTCCTCCTTTGACATACAGGAAGAAAAATCTCCGGGACAAGCACTAAAAATTCCACATTATCTCCTTTAATTTCCATTTTGTACATTCTTGGTAATTTTTTTGTACAAAACAGGACTTCTCAAAATATCCTCTGCGGGTATCTTTGCTTCCGTTACATTTTAAACTTTTTAATTATAAGATATCATGAAAAAGAAATTATTAGCTTTTATTCCTGTGATAATATTCGTGTTCGGACTACAAGCCCAAGAGATTCAGAATGGAAGTTTTGAAAAATGGGATGAGAAAAGTGGTTTGCCTGTTGGTTGGACTTCCGTATTTAAAGATATAAAAGATTTTGTTTCTTCCTCAAAAGATGCAAAGAGTGGAGGATCTTCCGTAAAAATCGTATTTCAACCTCAAAAAAAATCTGACAATAGACGTTTTTCTTCCAAAAATATAGTTTTATCTCCGGGAAAATATACTGTTACGCTTTATGTTAAAGGAGAAGGAGATATACGCTATGTCGCTTTTGGCAAGCCGAAAGAAAAAACAGGAAGTATTCAAACCGATGTTAACCGCATAGGAACTCCTAAAATAGGAATCGTTTATTCCAATGTTTGGAGAGAATGCAACATGTCTTTCGATATTGTAGATGAAGGTGATTATAATCTCCATATATGTTTTAATTCAGGTGGAGGAGAAAATGCTCCTGCATTATTAATAGATGATATTTCAATTAAAAAAGATTGATTAGGTTCCAAAATTCCGGAGGGAAGACTTCTTCCCTCTTTCTAAAAAGTGTTGATCTTTATTATTCATTTAATTTATAACAAGCATGAAAAAGATTTTTTTACTTTCATTTTTATCAGTATGTTTTTGTTTTGCCGGAATGGCACAAACGAATTTAGTTACTAATCCTGACATGGAAACTTGGACGAGTGGAAAAAATTATCCAGATGGTTATGGTGTGGCTAGTACCCAAACAGAAACTGAAGGTTTTTTCCTATCAAGTGATGCTCACTCCGGGACAAATTCTCTTAATGTGAAATTTTATTCAATTCCTACGGGTTCATATCGTTTTTACTCTCCTAAAATTACCGGATTACAATCGGGGACATATACTGTAAGCGTTTGGGTAAAAGGTAAAGGAGTATTAAGATGGATTTCGTTGACCAAACAAACTTCAGATGGCAAAGCAGGAGCTGCAAGTGGCACCAATTCAGATATTAACTATGTAATATCTCCACAACCTTGGGGAGGAACCGGAGCTGCTAATGTAAAAGATCTGACCGAATGGACTGAAATAAAAGTATCTTTTACTATCAAAGCAGGTTTTGAAGGAGATTATAACTTGCATTTCTCCATTAACAACACCAAAGAATCCGAAGGAAAACCATTATTGTTCGATGATATTTCATTAGTATACACTCCTCTTACTCAAATCAGGGTGTCTGATGAAGTAGCAACTACTGTCTCTAATATTCCGGGATTTCAATCAGATGAATTTAACTATATCATTCCTGTTAGTTTTGATTATAACAGAACTCCCGTTATCGATGTACTTCCTACTACCCTAGCACCTGTATATACACAAGCAGGAAGTTTGTCCGGCGTAACCGAAAAAACTGCAAGTATTCTTGTAAATAACGGCACATTATCTGCTTCTTACAGTGTTAAATTTGAAAAACAAGCA
>JAVBMM010000184.1:0-3680 GCA_031552425.1 Bacteroidales bacterium
CATAAAACATAATAGTTGATACAAAAAAAATACCAGCGAACTACACTTCTCGTTTATGAAATTATGTCAAAGAACTTAATGTTTGCTTAATAATTATCTTTCCTTCTTAACAAAATTACTTAGCATATTTTCAAGAGGAAAAACCTTACAAAGGTATAACAATAAATTGTATTATGCAAATTATACAAAAAAATATAACTACTTAATTTCAATTCAACACCTCTGTGTTTTTAAAAGCGAGTGCAAAGGTAATGTTTTACAACATATAGTCCAAATTTTTTTACACTATTTTTCAATAAAAATACAATTCACTGTTTATCAAAGATATAAAATTCAATAAATCAGTTAACATTCAATCTCTAATCTATCATAAGAAATAAAAACATTTTCCGGCATTTCTTTTTCTTTCACATGATGTAAACCAAAATGATGACTCATGTGAATTAAAAAAGTACGTTTCGGTTTTATTTTTTTTATTTGAAGGAAGGCTTCTTGAAGGTTCTGGTGAGAAATATGTTCTTCTTCTCGAAGCGCATCTATAATCAATGTATCCACTCCTTGTAATTTAACATATTCTTCTTCCGGAATATATTTAAAATCGGTAAGATATGCTACATCTTTAATACGATAACCAAAAACTGGTAATTTTGCATGCATTAAGCGAATAGGAATTATTTGAATTTCCCCTACATTGAATGACTTATTTTCAATAGAAATCAGGTTGATCTCCGGCACTCCAGGATATTTATGTTCATAAAATGCGTAAGGAATTCGTTTTAAGATGGCATCTGCAACATTTTTTTCAGCATAAATATCAATTTTTCTCTCTTTTGAAAGAGGGCGTAAATCATCAATACCTCCCACATGATCATAATGTTCATGAGTAATGAGAACTGCATCCAAGGAAGATACTTTTGCTTCTAACATTTGCATACGAAAATCCGGTCCGCAATCTATTAAAATCTTTTTTCCAATTACTTCTATCAAAACAGAAGACCTCCATCGCCAATCCCGTTTATCTGTGGACATACAAACTTCACAATTACAACCTATTTCCGGATTGCCCGTGGATGTTCCTGTTCCTAGAAACCGTATTTTCATAATACATATGTGACTTCAGGTACTATTTCAATGCCGAATTTTTCTTTCACTTCTTTTTGCACCATTTGTGCCAAAGAAAAAATCTCTTCGCCGACTGCACCCCCTTTATTAACTAATACCAATGGTTGCTTATCGTGAACAGCAACATTTCCAGACTGAAATCCTTTTAATCCACATTGATCTATCAGCCATGCAGCAGGTATTTTTTCATAATTATCAGAGACAGTAAAGGAAGGTATTGAAGGATATTTTTTTTTCAATTCATCATACTGACTTTTTTTTACCATAGGATTCATAAAAAAACTTCCTGCATTTCCCATTTTTTTAGGATCTGGAAGCTTACTTTCTCTAATGGATATCACTGCGTTACGAATGGTTCGTAAATTTATTTCACATCCGGATAACATTTCTTTAAGATTCCCGTATTCAAGATTATATGCTGTTTTTTTTGACAAACGAAAAATAACGTGTGTTATAATGTATTTTCCTTTCCAGTTTTTTTTGAAAATGCTCTCTCGGTATGAATACTTACATTCTTCACAAGAAAATATTTGTTTTTCTCCTGTTTGAATATCATAAGCCTCAACCTCGGTTATTACATCTTTGACTTCACAACCATAAGCCCCAATATTCTGCACAGCAGAAGCCCCTACCTCTCCAGGAATTCCAGAAAGATTTTCCATTCCTCCCCAAGACTTACTAACAGCATATTCAACCCATGTATCCCAAGATGTCCCAGCACCAACTTTTACAGTTACAGATTCGGAATTTTCTTCAAGTATTTCCATATCTTGAATCTTGGAATGTAATATTATTCCTTCATAATCAGAAAAAAATAACAAATTACTTCCTTCTCCTATGTGAAACACAGATTGAGAAAGGAAATATTCGTCCGACAACACTTTTTTAAGTTCATCTTCATTATCATAGGAGATAAACCACCGGGTAGAGACATCTATTCCGAAAGTATTGTGTGAAAGAAGAGAGAAGTTTTCTTTAATTTCCACTTGGCAATAAAAAAGAGTTAAAGGCCATGAACGTTAAATCACACCTTTAACTCTTATATTTTAGTCTTTTAACTTTAATATTGTTGTTCTAATATCCAAGCATCTTGGAAACTTGGAGCAAATTGTTTTTTTATCTCTTCTCGTTTAGATACGGCAGATTCTTTTTGGTCGTAAGATGCTACGATTACACGATACATTTGAGATTCATTTTGAGCTAAAATAACATTAAATCCCTCAGATTGCATGCGTTCTTGTAATGAAACTGCATTGGTTTTGTTTTGAAAACTTCCAATTACTACACTGAAACGTTTTAATCCACTTCCAGCTACAGTAGTCACCTTTTCTTTTTTAATCACAGGTGCTTCTACTGATTTAGGAGTTGTCGATTCCACCTTTGGTTTAGATACCGGTTCCAATTCTTCCACAACCACTACCGTTTCTTGTGGTTCTTTTTCTTTTGCTTTTTCATAAGCAGCTTTATAAGCGCTTTGTTTTTGTTTACATGCAGAAAATGAAAAAACTAAACATAATGCTATTCCTAATAACCAAATTTTCGAGTTCATAATCTTTTATTTTTAGTATAAATTTCTCGCAAAAGTACGAAGTTTTATTTAAAGTATAACAATTAAAAAGGACAAGAGTTGAAGCTATTTAGAATATTTTACAATACGCCTTTCGTTGAAGGTAGTTCATAATGATATATATTTCTATTAACAGCCATTTTCAAAGACCTTGCTAATGCTTTGAAAATTCCTTCAATTTTATGGTGTTCATTTTCTCCTTCTGCTTTAATATTCAAATTCATCTTAGCGGAATCACTCAATGATTTGAAAAAATGCAAAAACATTTCAGTAGGCATATCTCCCACTTTTTCCCGCTTGAAAGTTACATCCCAGACCAGCCACGGACGACCTCCAAAATCAAGCGCTACACTACACAAACAATCATCCATAGGTAATGAAAATCCATATCGCTCTATTCCTCTTTTGCTTCCTAAAGCTTTATAAATACATTCTCCCAAAGCTATCGCCGTATCTTCAATTGTGTGATGTTCATCTACATTTAAGTCTCCTTTTACTAAAATATCCAAATCAAATCCGGCATGTTTTCCTATCTGATCTAACATGTGGTCAAAAAAATGTAGCCCTGTACTTATATTGGTTTTACCTTTTCCATCCAAATTTAATGAAACAAAGACATCGGTTTCTTTGGTAATTCTTTCCACAACAGCTATTCTTTCTCCTGCATAAAGAAATTCTGTAATTTTATCCCAGTCAGTAGTATTTAGCGAAGTTTGTAATTTGTGTTCTTCCAAATATTCCTGGGCATCATCTCCATCATATAGCCAAATCGCTTTAGCTCCTAAATTTTTGGCAAGCATCACATCCGTAATCCTATCTCCGATAACGTATGAATTCGCTAAGTCATATTCTCCTGTCATGTATTGTTTTAACATTCCTGTTCCCGGTTTTCTTGTAGGAAGATTTTCTTCAGGAAAACTTTTATCAATCAGAATATTATCAAACACTATCCCTTCGTTTTCCAATGCCTGTATGATTTTATTTTGTGCCG
>JAVBMM010000108.1:0-8614 GCA_031552425.1 Bacteroidales bacterium
ATTGTTTTGAATCATCAGGTTTTCATAAATAAATTGTGCTCGATACGTATTATTTGCTACAATTCCGCCAACTTTTGCCGCAGCTAAGAATACATATTCCGGCTTTTCTTCCTGAAAAAAAGCAATTGTTGCTTCCTGATTAGACAAATCCAACTCATTGTATGATTTCAATACGAATTGAGAATACCCTTTTGAGCGTAAATTTTTCAAAATAGCAGAACCAACTAAACCCAAATGTCCGGCCACATATATTTTAGCATTTTTATCCATTTTTTCTTATTAAAATAATTTCATTTGTCCTGTTAACTCATCCAAAACATCTTTTTGGCTTTTTTCTTCTTCTGTTTCTTCAGTATTTATTTCTTGAGCAACAATAGTTTCCGGTTCGTTTTCCGGGTTAGGGAAACGAGTAGGTTCTAATTCATTAATAGTTTCTACTTCATAAGTAGTAAGCCTTTTTCCCTTAGCCTTAAAGCTTTTGGTTGCAATAAATTCTTCTCCATCAATGACCAAAGGCTCTCTAAAATTATCCAATCCTCCAAAAACGACCTCTATGCGAGGATAAACTTCATCCGTCAACAAGATAAGTTGTGAAGCAGTATTATCTCCCAAAAAGCTCTGTTTTTTATTCGTTGCTTCAAAAGTAAAACGTTTGAAATAAGGATAATTTTGCTGCTCTGCATCGTATAAAGCAGCTGACCAAACTTTATTTGTCTTATATTTTTCTATAACGATAATGTCTTCTTCATAATGGTTACTCAGATCAAAATTAGAAATATAAAAATCTCCCTTTTGAGTAACTATTAAGATTTTATCATCCGTCAAAAATTCTCCTAGATACTCCCCTCTTCCGTCATAATTGAGTCGGAGAACATCCCTATCAAACCAAACTTGCCGGCCTCCTAGGGTAGAACCACCTTTTTGCTTAAGGGTTATTTTATGAATTTCTGCCTTTGTGAGTAGATTTCCCATCGATTGCCGGCCTTTGATCGCAATACTACTGAAATCTTTATCGAACATCAATATTTTCTGACGGGCTTTCGGCTTTAGAATCACTTTAACCGTTTCGGCTTCTCCGTTAGGATTTGCAGAAAAATAAACAATCTTGCTTCCTGGTATTCCTTGAGTTACATCATATTCCTTATCGCGGGTTACACCCGTTATAGAAAAGCGTTTGATATAATGTGGAGATGTTTTTCCATCACGATATATTACATTATATATTGTACGGTTGTCACTCCTTTTAAATACATTCAAGTATAATATATTTTTTCCGACAAACATTTTTTCGGAAACCTTCACTACCTTATATTTTCCATCTTTGAAGAAGATAATAACATCATCAATATCTGAGCAGTTACAAATATATTCGTCTTTCTTAAGTCCATATCCAATGAAACCTTCTTCCCTATTGATGTAAAGCTTCTCATTAGCTTCCACCACTTTAGCTGCTTCTATTGTGTCAAAACTTCTGATTTCGGTAATCCGGGGATAATCTTTTCCATATTTATCCTTCAAATTTTGAAACCAATCGATAGTGTAATCTATTATATGTTCAAGATGAAATTTTATTTTTTCTATTTGTTCTTTGTATGAAGCTATATTTTCATCAGCTTTCTCTTTATTGAATTTCAAAATGCGGCCCATTTTGATTTCCATCAACCGTAAAATATCATCACGAGTAATTTCTCGGATAAAAGAAGGTTTATATAGCTCCAAACGCTTATCAACATGATTTAAAGCAACATCCATATTGATAGCATTTTCAAATTCTTTATCTTTATAGATACGTTCTTCAATAAAGATTTTTTCCAATGAAGCAAAAAGTAAGTTTTCTTCTAATTCTCCTTTCTGAATATGCAATTCTTGCCTGAGGAGACTCAAAGTATTATCCGTGTTATGTTTCAACACATCACTTACTGTCATAAAACGAGGTGAATTATCCTGAATGACACAGCAATTGGGAGAAATACTGACTTCGCAATCCGTAAAAGCATAAAGAGCATCTATTGTTTTATCAGAAGATACTCCTGGAGCTAAATGTATCAATATCTCCACATTTCTGGCAGTAATATCATCTACCTTACGAATTTTTATTTTACCTCTGTCATTAGCTTTTAATATAGATTCAACTAATGTCCCGGTTGTTTTTCCGAAAGGAATTTCTGTAATAGCCAGTGTTTTGTTATCAACTTTATTTATTTTAGCCCTTACTTTTACAGATCCACCTCTTTCTCCATCATTATATTTACCAACATCGATATAACCGCCTGTCTGAAAATCAGGATACAAAATAAATTCTCCTCCTTTTAGGTAAGCAACTGAGGCATCAAGTAATTCATTGAAATTATGGGGTAAAACTTTAGAAGAAAGTCCGACAGCAATACCTTCTACCCCTTGTGCTAAAAGTAAAGGAAATTTTACAGGTAACGTTACCGGTTCTTTGTTTCTTCCATCATAAGAAGATTTCCATTCGGTTGTTTTTGGATTAAAAACTACGTCAAGAGCAAATTTTGAAAGTCTTGCTTCAATATAACGTGATGCTGCAGCTCCATCTCCGGTAAGAATATTTCCCCAGTTTCCTTGACAATCTATCAACAGATTCTTTTGCCCTAACTGAACCAAAGCATCTGCAATGGAAGCATCTCCATGTGGATGAAACTTCATAGTATCTCCCACAATGTTCGCCACTTTATTGTACCGGCCATCTTCTAACCTTTTCATGGTATGTAAGATACGGCGCTGCACTGGTTTCAAACCATCATTGATATGAGGAACCGCCCGTTCTAAAATCACATACGAAGCATAATCCAGAAACCAATTTTGATACATCCCGGAAAGATGATGTTTGGTTACCGCATCAGTAACACCCGGTTTGTAATCTGAATGAACATCACTCTCCGTTCCGTTTAATTCTTCATTTTCCGGTGGAGTAGATTCCTTGTCCACATGTTCGTTCTCTGTATTTTCGGTCAAGTCTTCAGGCTTCATTGATGAATTTTATTCTTATTTTTAAAGAATGAATGCAAAAGTAGCTAAATTTAAGAACTTGAGCAAAAAAGATTGCTGTAAATACAAAAAAAATCACTTACTTTGCGTGCTAAAATTAAAATATTATTCCTGTAAATATTATCATGGCGCAACAAGAAGATCTTTTCAAAAAACTCGTATCACATTGTAAAGAATATGGATTTGTATTTCCTTCATCAGAGATTTATGATGGACTAGGTGCGGTTTACGATTATGGACAATATGGGGTTGAACTTAAAAATAATATAAAAAAATATTGGTGGGATAGCATGACTTTACTTAACGAAAATGTCGTAGGCATTGATTCTGCTATTTTTATGCATCCTACTATTTGGAAAGCTTCCGGACATGTTGATGCGTTTAATGATCCTTTAATAGATAACAAAGATTCAAAAAAACGTTACAGGGCAGATGTTCTTATTGAAGAGCAAATAGCCAAATACGAAGATAAAATAGAGAAAGAAATAGAAAAAGCTTCAAAAAAATTCGGAGAAGCTTTTGACAAAGAACAATTTGTCAACACAAATGCCCGTGTACTGGAAAATCAAGCTAAAAAAGAAGAATTGCACAAGCGATTCGCTAAAGCTTTAAATGACAGTAATCTGGAAGAATTAAGACAAATTATTTTAGATTATGAAATTGTTTGTCCTATTTCAGGAACAAGAAATTGGACCGAAGTACGCCAATTTAACCTTATGTTCGCCACTGAAATGGGATCAACTTCCGAAGGGGCAATAAAAGTATACCTCCGTCCTGAAACTGCACAAGGTATTTTCGTCAACTTCCTGAATGTACAAAAAACAGGAAGAATGAAAATCCCATTTGGTATTGCCCAAATCGGAAAAGCTTTCAGGAATGAAATTGTAGCGCGCCAATTCATATTCCGCATGAGAGAGTTCGAACAAATGGAAATGCAATTTTTTGTTCGTCCGGGGGAAGAATTAGAATGGTTTGCTCAATGGAAAGAAATACGTTTAAAATGGCATAAAGCTCTTGGTTTAGGAGATAAAAAATATCGTTACCACGACCACGAAAAATTAGCTCATTATGCAAATGCTGCTACTGATATTGAATTTGAAATGCCTTTCGGGTTCAAAGAAGTAGAAGGAATACATTCCCGTACTGATTTCGATTTGGGAAGCCATGAGAAATTTTCAGGGAAAAAAATACAATATTTTGATCCCGAATTAAACAAATCTTATGTTCCTTATGTCATTGAAACTTCCATCGGAGTAGATCGTATGTTCCTTAGCGTGATGTCCGGATCTTATTCTGAAGAAACATTGGAAAACGGAGAAGTCAGGGTAGTATTAAAACTTCCTGCAGCTTTAGCTCCGATAAAATTAGCTATACTCCCTTTAGTCAAAAAAGACGGACTTCCAGAAAAAGCAAGGGAAATTATGAATAATTTGAAATTTGATTTCAATTGTCAATATGATGAAAAGGACTCTATCGGAAAACGATATCGCCGTCAAGATGCAATAGGTACTCCATTTTGCATTACTATTGACCATGACACATTAAACGACAATTGTGTAACTATCCGTCATCGCGATTCTATGGAACAAGAACGCGTAGATATTGATAAATTATCAGGAATTATAGCTGATAAAGTTAGCATGAAGAATCTATTCAAACAATTGGTATAATGAAAAATATATTGCATTTCTTATTTATCTGTTTCCTTTCCATTTCCTTATTTTCTTGCAATAAGGATGACGATAGTATTGATTATGACTGGAAATATGACAATGAAGTTGCATTCCTCAAGAAATCAGAAGACCCAGCATTTAAAAAAGTTTTTATACCACAAGGTCCTGGATTTGTTTATTACAAAGAAATAGAAGAAAACACCACTACAAATATAGATACCGCTAAATATACCAGCGTTGTCCGTATTTATTATAAAGGGAGACTGATTAATGGAAATGTGTTTGACGATTCTACTATCAATCCTTTTACTTTCAAAATAGACGGCTCCACTTTTTACATTAATGGAGAAACCAACACCGGTACTTCTGTTATTTCCGGCTGGAAAGTCGCTCTGCAAAATATGAAAGAGGGAGATCATTGGGAAGTTTGGATTCCATACACATTAGGCTATGGATCATCTGACAGAGGTTCTATTCCCGCATATTCCACGTTGGTTTTTGAAATGAAAATGGACAAGATTGTACAACTATACCCTCTACCAAAAGAAGATTCCTAATCTTAATTTTTCAGTTTTTAACTTTCAAAAACTTCCAAAGAAACTTCTCCATTTTCAGATAGTTTCGCGTATGAAAAAAAACGCAACCAATCTCCAATAATAAGAATCCGGGATTTTTTACTCAGCCTTAGATCCAACATAATATGCCTGTGCCCAAATATAAAATAATCAACTTCCGGATCTTGTTGTATATATTGTTTAGCAAATTTGACTAATTGCTCTTTATCTTCTCCCATATAAGTTGCATCAAGCCTCAATCCTTGTATCCGGCTATGTTTTGACCAACGATGAGCAAATGCTGTTGACCAACGAGGATGTATCCATGAATATACCCTTTGACAGCATTTATTATGAAAAGCTGAATAAATAAAGCGAAAAGAAATAGTATTATCTCCACAAGCATCTCCGTGAGCCATAAAAATCTTTTTACCATATAGTTCAGTAATATATTCTTTTGTATGAAGAATAACTCCAATTTCTTTAGGAAGATAATCAAAAAACCAGACATCGTGATTTCCCGTAAAAAAATGAACTTCTATACCTTCATCGGTCATTTCAGCTATTTTTCCAAGAAAACGGGTAAACCCTTTAGGTACAACATATTTATATTCAAACCAATAATCAAAAATATCACCTAAAAGATATAAAGCCTTGGCATCTTTACGTATCGAATCAAGCCAACG
The DNA here is from genome assembly GCA_031552425.1 of Bacteroidales bacterium. GTDB lineage: Bacteria > Bacteroidota > Bacteroidia > Bacteroidales > Azobacteroidaceae > JAISFI01. The sequence continues at coordinate 5,923 of JAVBMM010000108.1, forward strand.
GACAAATCGTTTTTCAACAATCGTTGTATCTTCATAAAAATTGGATCCAAGATGAATATCCGAAGCGAAATATATACTGGTTCTATTTTCCATTTTTATATAAAGCCTAATTCTAGCTTAGCTTCCTCACTCATCATGTCTTTGTCCCACTCCGGTTCAAAAACGAGATTAATCAGCACACTTTTCACTTCTTCCACAGACTCCACTTTCATACGGACGTCTTCCATAATAAAATCTGCAGCAGGACAACCCGGAGCTGTCAATGTCATATCTATAATAACATTTTTATCATCGTCTATATCTACTTTATATATCAATCCCAAGTCGTATACGTTTACCGGAATTTCCGGATCATAAACGGTTTTAAGCATTTTCACTATTTTCTCCTCTAATTCAAGAAATTCGTTTGCCATATTATTTTTGAAATTTACACAAAAGTAGAATTTTAATTGAAAAAATACAAATAATCATAAGATATGCCCTTTATCCGCATAACTGTAACAAATATTTTCTGCAATTATGACATGATCCAGTAAAGTAATATCCAACAGAAGTGCAGCTTGCTTTACCCGCTCAGTTAATATATCGTCATGACGGCTTGGATGTACATTTCCAGACGGATGATTATGACATAATATTAAATGGGAAGCTAAATTAGCAACCGCTTCCTTCATAATCAGTTTGATATCTGCTGTAGTTTCTGACACACCTCCCTGCCCTATTTTTACCTTTTTTATAATATGGCACGAGCGAGAAAGCAATAATATCCAAAATTCCTCATGTGGAAGGTCTGCCAGATAAGGATAAAAATATTGAAATATATCTTCACTTGTAGTTATTTTCTTTCTCTTAATTACTCCAGAAGCCGCCCTACGACGTCCTAATTCCAATGCAGCAATAATAGTCATAGCCTTGACTTTCCCTATTCCTTTAAAATTAGTAGAAAGCTTTTTTATGTCATACTTACCTAACTCCCAAAGATTATTTTGAGCAAAATTAAGTATACGCATTGATAACTCAACGGCAGTTTCCTTATCATTTCCAGAACCAATCAATATGGCAAGTAATTCTGCATCAGAAAGAACAGATATACCTTTTTGAAGAAATTTTTCTCTAGGGCGATCTTCCTCAGGAAGATCACAAATACGCAATCTAGTCATAGTTAAAGTAAAAAATAAAGGCTAAAATCAAAGTAAATTCTAGCCTTTGGATATTTAATTTTTCACACGTTCCACATAGGAACCATCTCTTGTATCTACCTTAATTTTTTCTCCTTCATTGATAAACAAAGGAACCCGTACGGTTGCTCCAGTTTCAACTGTTGCCGGTTTCAATGTATTGGTAGCAGTATCTCCCTTTAAGCCTGGTTCTGTATAGGTAATTTCCAACACTACATGAGCAGGAAGCTCTGCATAAAGAACCGTTTCCGATTCTGCATGAATAATTACATCAGCACTATCTCCCTCTTTCAAGAAATCCACACCTGTAATTAGGTCTTTATTAATGGAAATCTGCTCAAATGTTTCGTTATTCATAAAATTATAACCCATATCATCCTGATAAAGAAACTGATAAGGTCTTCTTTCTATACGAACTTCGTCAACTTTTACTCCTGAATTAAAAGTTTTTTCCAACACGCGCCCAGTAGTTACATTTCTTAATTTTGTACGAACAAAAGCTGCTCCTTTTCCCGGTTTCACATGTAAAAACTCAACGATATAATAATATTGCCCTTCAAGGTCAATACACATACCATTTCTGAAATCTGCTGTAGTAGCCATGAATATGTTTTTTATTTTTGAATTTGCAAAAGTATATTTTTTTTGACAAAAATACAAGTAGCTGTTTGTTTTTTAGAAAAAAGGCATTACCTTTGCATCCCGATTTGATACAAAAACAATAACATCAAAATATTACTGTAATGAAAAGGACATTTCAACCCTCTAACAGAAAAAGAAAAAATAAACATGGTTTTCGCTCCAGAATGGCTTCTGCTAATGGACGTCGTGTACTGGCTTCACGCCGTGCAAAAGGGAGAAAAAAACTAAGTATTTCTGATGAATATTGCGGATAATCTTAAAAATCCCATTAAGTTTCGTCACACAAAGCAAAATGAAAAGGTTGTCTAAAAGGCAACCTTTTTTTGTTGTTTCTCAAAAAACTTATAACTTTGAACCCTACAATTGAACTTAGAACAATGAAAATACTCAAGTCGATCATAAATAATATATTTTTTAAGAACTTAGGATTGGCTGCTTTGATATTGATTTTGCTGATTACCTGTGTATTATGGTGGCTAAGCTCATATACTCTACATGGAGAAGCAGTAATTGTTCCAGATGTAAAAGGTTTACAAATGGAGTCTGCCATCCCTTTTCTCAAAAAAGCGCAATTACGTTATGAAGTTGTAGATTCTATGCATGTTAAAAATGCCCAACCGGGAAGTATTGTAGATTTAATCCCTCGTCCCGGATCTAAAGTAAAATTAAATCGTATCATATTTATTACCATCAATTCCTCATCCACGGAAACATTCAGTATGCCTGAAGTAAAAGATCTATCGCAAAGACAGGCTTTAGCCATTCTAAAAGCCGCCGGATTTGAAAATATCAATATAGAATTGATTCCATCTTTGCATAAAGATTTAGTAATGGGAATAGAATTTAAAGGTAGAGAGATAAAATGAAAATTG
>JAVBMM010000001.1:0-38795 GCA_031552425.1 Bacteroidales bacterium
GTTATTTATCGCATTGATAACTATTATTTGTACGGGATTTGTAAGTTATCTGTGCTCAATTATACAATTGCAATTTGTGGACTTCCGGCCTCATCCGGAGAGGTTTATTCGGGGAGGTATGTTCCGTGATTATTTTATTGCCGTTGTAGTTATCCTGTCATCTCAATTGATTTATTTATGGTATAAACAACAACAAATGGCATTGGAAAATAAAACATTATTAGCTGAAAATATGAAGACAAGATTTATGGCGCTTAAAAACCAAGTCGATCCACATTTTTTGTTCAACTCGTTAAATACACTGAATTCACTTATTAAAATAGACACCGATAAAGCACAAGAGTATGTACAGCGACTTTCATATGTGTTTCGTTATACATTACAAAACAAAGATGTCATCTCATTAGAAGAAGAATTAAAATTCACACAAGCTTATTGTGATTTGATGCAAATTCGTTATGGAGAAAGCTTAAAATTCATTTTGGAAATAGATTCTCATTACAATTCCTATTCTATTATTCCGTTGAGCCTACAGACCTTAGTTGAAAATGCTATCAAACATAATGTAGTAAGTAATAAACAACCATTAACAATTACTATCAATACAATGGAGAATGGGATGATCAACGTTTCAAACCCAATACAGTCTAAAAAAGAACCGGAACCCGGAGAAAGAATTGGTCTTGTGAATTTAGCAGAGCGTTACCGGATGATGTGGGGAAAAGAAATCATCATCAACCAATCTGATAACATTTTTGAAATCACCATTCCATTGTTAAATAATTAGATCACAAACCATTTATGCTCAGAAAATGAAAACAATAATAATAGAAGATGAAGCCGTTGCAGCCCAGGCATTACAATCTTTAATTAAGGAAATATGTCCGGAAATAGAAATTATCGCTGTACTCCAATCCATTGATGAAAGCATAGAATGGTTCCGGGAAAATCAGATGCCAGATTTAGCTTTTATGGATATTCACTTAGCTGATGGTTCTTCATTTACTATTTTCGAAGAAGTTGAAGTTACCTGCCCTGTTATATTCACTACCGCCTATGATGAATATGCTTTAAAAGCATTTGAAGTTAATAGTATAGATTATTTACTGAAACCAATTAATATAAAAGATCTGGAACGGGCAATTAATAAATATAAAAACTTATCAGTCAGGCAAGAATACGACTCTGATTTGTTGAGTCAACTAATGATGAATCTGAAACAAAATAAATCTTCTTATAAATCCTTCTTTTTGGTTCCGGAAAAAGATAAACTGATTCCTTTAGCTATCAATGATATTGCATATATTTATATCGATACTAAAATGGTAAAGGCAATTTCTTACAATGAACGAACTTTTTATTTAGATCAGTCTTTAGATGAATTAATGCATCAGTTAAATCCTCATTTATTTTTTCGAGCCAACCGCCAATATATCATTTCGAAAAATGCAGTAAAAGATTTATCATTTTGGTTTGGAAATAAATTATCTATTAATATGCAAGTTTCTACTCCGGAACGGATATTAATCAATAAAGCTCGCGTTGCTGAATTCAAAAGATGGTTTGCCTGTTAAAACATTATTCATCCAAAATCTTTCCTGGAATCAATTATCAAAATAATTCTTAACAGAATTAGAAAGATTTTGAAATGAAATTCATATACTTTACTACTTCCAAAAACAAAGGAGTTAAACTTTCGCTTAACTCCTTGACTCTCTGTATTCGGGGCGAGACGATTCGAACGTCCGACTACACGCGCATAAATTTCACACACTAGTCGATCAGTTCCTTTAACGTTTTTTCAACAAGAAAATCGAGTTTGGGTTTCATCTCTTCTAAGTGCTTTTTATGGGTAATCAGCATTTCTTCATAAATTTCATTGAATTTCACTTCGGTAGCCTGTTCCTTTTGTTTCGTAGGAGATTTTTCATACTCCTGTAAAAGTTTTGCAAGTTCTTGTGACTCTGTTTTCATACGAGGCTCCCAATTCCCAACAGTATTGCTTCCAAAGGTAACCGTGCGATCAATGCGACCATATAGGTTCCGCTGCTGAGTCAGATCAAGGAACTGTTTGTCACAAAAATTCGTATCCTGTATTTGAACGAACAATACACGCGCTCCATCAATTCCCTTCTTCTCCGCTTTGGTACATTCTTCAAGGCGAACATCGTAGGCTGTTTGAAAAGCCTTTGTGACTTCTTCTTTCAATTTCACTCTGTTCTCCTCAGTAGGATTTTTCAAATAACTCGTCTGAGCACTGTTGATGGCTGAATTAGATCCTCTCTCTCGAACACGAGCCTCTGGATTTACAGGAACGATTTCTGCTCCCACGGAAATATAACAACAAATAATTTCTGCCAGTGCATCTCCCCGTTTGACAGTAGTTTTCGCTTTCATTTGTCCAGGTCGGAAGCGGTCACTGGTGAAGCGCTCCAAGGATGTTGCCATCCTAGTTTCACGGGAGTCTTCAGTGTCTTTGATATGCTTTTCCTGCTCATCAAGAAAAGCATCATAATAGCCCTCAAGAGAAGCTTTTACCATATTCTCATTTTCGGGTGAGGAATTATTTCGATAGGCTTCTACAGCATCGGCAATCGCTTTTCGTTCGTTTCCCTTGTGATTTTCCGTGTTGAGTTTCATAAATGAAGGCATATCACCAGAACGAATCGCCTGCATCCAACGATTGATGTTTTTCTCTCGGTCACGAACACGCTCGGCAAGATTGTCTTTTTTGAGTTGAATGATTGCATCATAATTTTCATTCATCACTTTGAGCAATTCTTTTTTATTCGCTTCGGTGGGGTTCTGCTTATAAACAGCAATGGCTCGTTTGGTATTTTCCGGAAGTGGAGGATGTTCACTTTCCTGTTCAGCCGCAATTACAGGGATACAGATGAGCATTCCAATTAAAAACATAAGTGAGATTTTTTTTATTGTCTCACAGCTTTTGTTGTAAAAACTCCATGCCTCAAAAATAATCTTCTTTTTCATGACAAATCGGTTTTAAGATGAATAAACTCTCTGATGGTAAAATTACAAAGTTTTGTGTTTCAAAAAACAGACAAAGACGAAAACGGTGGCGAACGACACGAGAACAAACGTGAACGACATCGTCCCCGCTTTCACAAATTACCAAAACTTTCGTATCTTTGACTTCGAACAAAGTGAAAAACATATGCGAACCAATAAACGGTTGTCTATATATATCGATCTAGGCTTTTGCCTCATCATTTTACCGTTCATGATCTGGCTACTGCCAGTCGACCGCTGGCTGAGTAACAATGCAGCGTTTGTTTATCTATTCGTCGGATGGCTTTACGCTATTTATGCGATCAATCGAAGCCTGACCATTCCATTGCTGTTTCGTGATCGCAAACAAATGATTTGGGCACTTATTATTATCTCTGCAACTCTGTTAATTACCTATTTGATATCGCGTTACCGGTTTAATGTTCCCCAGTCTTCACCACGAAGGATCTATCCGGTGGAAATGACACCCCAGACGAGAATACTCCTCCACCAACGGGCCATATGGTTTCTCTATATTGTCGTTGTTGCATTCAGTTTTGCTGTAGGCACGCTCGTAGAACTGTACCGGTTGATCATTGAGCGGCAGGCCGTGGAGCATGAAAAGAAGAAAGCCGAACTGGCTTTATATAAGGTCCAGATCAACCCGCATTTCCTGTTCAATACGCTTAACACGCTCTACGGACTGATGCTGACCGACATTGGGCGTGCCGAAACGGCCTTTATGCAATTCATGAATCTGACGAAATATATGTATACTAATGCTGAAAAGGACAAGGTTCTTCTTCGAGCGGAGATCGACTACATCTGTCAGTACATCGAATTGCAGAAAAACAGGATGAACGAACACACACGCGTCCATTTTTCGATTGAAAGCCGGAATGAGAATCCTAATGCTGTAATAGCACCGATGATACTGATTACGTTTGTGGAAAATGCGCTTAAATACGGCGTATCATCCCACACGGAGAGCGATATATATATCGCCATAAAAACCGACAGCAATTGGCTACATTTCAAGGCACAGAATCAGGTTGTGGTGCGTCCAACTAAAGAAAAGAGCGGATTTGGTATTATCAACTGCCGTAAGCGGCTCAACCTGCTTTATCCGGATCGACATCGGTTGGAAATACAAGAGCAACAGGACCTTTATCTTGTAACGCTTACCATTAATCTAAATTGAGATGAAATGTATTGCCATAGATGACGAACCGATTGCCCTAAACATTCTAGACCAATATTGCCAACGTCTCGGTGGCATCGAGCTGAAGACCTATTCTAATCCAGTCGTTGGGATACGCGAGGTAAAACGCATCTCCCCAGACTTGCTATTTCTAGATATCCAGATGGGCGAAATCAATGGAGTAGAGCTAGCGCGAGAAATTCCGAAAGGAACTTTTCTGATCTTCACAACAGCGTATACGCAGTATGCCGTTGACGGGTTTGAACTTAATGCAGTAGATTTTCTACACAAGCCATTTTCATTCTCTCGTTTCTGTCGGGCGGTCGAAAAAATGCAGCAATTGCAAACGCTCCGGGAACTCTCACAAAAACCCATATTGGATGACAAAGAAATTACTATCAAGGTTGAATACAAGAATGTAAAGATCAGGCTTGCGGATGTCGTCTATATCGGAGCAATGGACAATTATATACGCATTCATCTGTTGCACATGCGCCCGGTGCTTTCCCAGATGAGCCTGAAAAGTCTACTGGAATTACTTCCCGACCAATTCGTACGCATACATAAATCGTTCGTCGTGCCCCTATATCGCATCGCTACCTATACGCGAACCGGACTGACGCTTTACAACTCTGATATTATGCTTCCAATTGGAAGGACTTTCTATGCAGATTTCATCGAAAAGATCAAAACTTCTGACTTAAGCCACACAAAAAGTTAAGATCATTTTAGTGGGAATTAATTCTTATTGTTTAGGTTGAGCCTCTACTCGATTGTTATCAATAAGTGCAAAACTGTGCTTTTTTTATGATTTGATTATCAAAATAAAAAGCGAATAACCAAGTATTTACATACGATTATCCGCTTATGATGGTTGTCGGGGCGAGACGATTCGAACGTCCGACCACACGCCCCCCAGACGTGTACTCTAACCGGGCTGAGCTACGCCCCGAAAACGACGACAAAGATAGACAAAACAAATCACATCCCAAAGCTTTCCCTGTAAAAATCCAATGCTTCAAATATGGCTTTTTTATCTGCAATCTGATTTATTTTAACTTTACCAATATCTTGTAATAATGTGAAATTTATCCCTGATACATCATTTTTTTTATCATGTTGCATTAATTCAAACAAACGGTCATAATGCTTACAATCAAAAAAGAATGTACTATAATTTTCCTTAATGAAATCAACTGTTTTTACCAATTTTCCTTGTTCAAATCCACAAAAGATATAAGATAAATAAAGTTCGCAAATCATTCCCCAAGCGACTGCATAACCATGATAAACAGGTTGTTGTATTTCATGAGAAAAACTCTCAAAAGCATGCCCTATGGTATGCCCGAAATTCAATGCTTTACGTATTCCTTTTTCAAACGGATCCTCTTTTACTATCTTTTCTTTCACTGTAATGGAAGAAAGAAGAAGATTCTGCAACTCCTCATAATCGATTTTTTCAAAATCAAATGACAGTATTTTTCTCCATTCATTTTCATCTTTTAGTAGACTGTGCTTTATCATTTCTGCATAACCGGAAAGTAGATTTTGCAAATCTAATGTTTTAAAAAACCCGGTATTAATTAAAACCATTTCTGCCGACGAAAAGGCTCCAATTTCATTTTTTAAACCTTGAAAATTGATTCCCGTTTTTCCTCCTACTGCTGCATCTACTGCTCCTAATAAAGTAGTAGGGACATTAACAAAGCGGATTCCCCTTTTAAAAGTTGCAGCTGCAAATCCACCTAAATCAGTTACCATTCCTCCTCCTAAATTAAATATTAGAGAATGCCGTGTAGCCCCTTTTTTGACAAGAAATTCCCAAACGTCCGATAAGGTTTTTAGATTTTTATGTTGGTCCCCAGAAGGAATAACAAAAACTTCTGCTTTTTGTAAAACTTCTGTTTCTTTAAAAAAAGGCAGACAAAGGGTATGACTATTATCGTCTGTAAGTAGAAACAATTTATCATGAGAGATATTTTGTAATACCTGTCGAATATCATCCTGAAAATTGTGGCATTTGATAATTTCCTGATTCATGAAATTAATCTTTCGATTTAATAACTATCAATGAATTAAGTGGATATTTGTTCCCTTTAAATGACGTTAATTCTGCTTCTGCTGCACCTATTTTTAATTTCGCTTTTATTTTAAGCGGGTATCTGTTTTGATCGTCACTAATCCACATTTCTATAGCGTTTTTATTCGCTTCAAAAGCATCATCAATTATATCCAACTCAAACTTTAAAGTTTTGTATTTTTTATCACTTCCTTTGTCTAAAATTACTTGTCCTCGATAACGAGCTTTCATTTTTACCACATCCCTTCCTACGAAAGAAGATAACGAAATAACGGTTCCCGGGGTCAATTCCTCATAGTTCAATGTACGAGCAAACATAAATATAGACACCATGTCAAATGCATGTTCGGAGGCTTCTAAGCTTTTTTCAAATTTAAGATTTCCTTCACTATTGTATCTTAGAGAACGGGCCTTAGTATACGTAGAAGAATAATGATCAAAAAAAAGTTCTTCGGTATAATGTGTATTTCCTTCGTTTAAATATTTTTTATGATATACTGGCTCCAATTTCATACTCGAATACGAATATAGAGTATCTCTTATTTTGAAAATCTTATCGAATCCCGAGGTTGTCCTAAAAGAAAGAGAAGAGCGATAGATAGGAGAAAAATCATATGTTTCTTTCGTAACAGAATATTGGGCTGTCCCTGCTTTCGCCATGATAATTCCCCATTTATAACGAATATTAAAATACAATTGTTCTCCTGACGCGAATGGCAATTCTTGAGACTTATTATTTCCCCCTTCTGAGAATATTGGAGAAATAAATAATATTGCAAGGAAAAGAGAGAAAAAACATTTAATTAAATATTTACTCCCTATACAAATCTTAGTGTGAACCTTTATTTTGTGCATTGACTTTCGTTTTCTCTTTAGGTTTATTTTTTGTTATTTCTAAGGGTTTTTGTCGAATGATAGGGGTTGCTGTCACATCCCAGTTTTGTTCTACTTCCCAATTTTGCCTGATTTCTAAAAAAAGCGGATAATAAAATACTTTTTCCGGATGACGTTTAAGAGCATAATCTCCTGTATCCCATATTCCATTATCATTAGAATCTACAATGTAACGCAGATAATATTTCGAAGGTTTAAGGTTCATAAACAATAATCCTCCATCCTTTAGTGTTGAACGCCGGACGACTCTATCACTCGCATCAAGCAATTCTCCAAATCCAGGACCTTCAACTCCATTGATATTCACATACAAATGTCCATAATCATTCTCCATTTTTGTTTTAAAACTCAACTCTTGCTTATCATTCCATTTTCCGTAAATTCCGATAAAAACGGCAGAATCTACACTAATTTTAAATTCATTACCATATCCCCATTTACGATAAATTAAATAATGCATGGGATTTATTTTACTTTGGATGAGAGAATATGCTAAAGTATCCCATTTCACGGAATCTCTTTTCTGTTGTAACAAAATTTGCTTTGAATCAAAATGAAGAAGCGGTTCAGAAAATTTTATTTTAATGGTATCAAATACATCGATAGGAGAAGAAACCTCCATATTCATTTTAAGAAAATCTACCTTATCTTCTTTCTTGTCTTTTTTATCCTTTTTATCGGCTCTTCTTGGTCTTTTGACAAAAAGGTCTAACGTATCTTTAGTCCATTGTAATTTGTTCAAAGAATCACTCTTTTGATATGAAACTTCTATTTTCAATGTATCAGTAAGATATATCAATGAATCTTTTAACCAATAGTTTATTGTCTTTTTTCCTTCGGAATATTCTACAAAGGCAAAATCTTTCGGAACTTGTTTATTTAGGAATTTGATCTTTGGCAAAGTGTCTACCGGAGCACTGAAATAGAATCCAAATTTATGTTGTTCTGTTCTTTCATATTTTCTTAAATATTGCCGTTCAAACTTTTCTTTAAAAGAAAAAAGCACGATATCATCGGGAATAAAACGATTATAATGGACATTCAAAATCGTATCCACAGTAATACTGTCTTTCCAAATTGTATCCATTCGGAAAGAAGGAATAAAAGAGGGGATAACCAAACTATCATGAAATGCGATTTCTTCCCCGGGTTGATCAAATTTATAATCCCTGTTCAAATCGTTCAACGCATATATTTTGTATGTTCCCGGAGAGATATTCCTAATATGAAATTGTCCCTTTTCATCGGTTTTACTTGTTCGAAAAAAAGGAATTTTCGTAAATGCAGTATCCTGAAGATTTTTATGTAAGCCTATCAAAAATCCTGATATCGGTTCTAAATTTTCTGCATTCAATAAAGTTCCTGAGGCCACCAATGAATCAACGACTTCTCCAGTAGAAAATGCAAAGGAAAAATTTCCCAATGGATTTTTTTCATTATTGTCAGTGATCGCATTGCCAAAATCAATCGTATAAGTAGTATTTGGAAGTAAAGAGTCCTTTATTTCAACGGAAACTTTTCTTCCGGAAGATTTTATTACCGGAAATTGCATTTGAGGTGGAGTGATTATTACTTTTTCCGAAGGATTATCGATTAAAACTAATTCGTCAAAAAAGATCTCAATTTTGTTTTTATTGTAATTTTTTGAGTTTGGGAGCGGATTACTTGATACAAAACGAGGAGGATTTATATCAACAGGACCTCCCTGCGGAGAACCAACGCTGGCACAGGCATAAAGCAAACAAGAAAAAAAGATCCCGCATAAAAGAATGAGGATTACTTTTCCCAGCATTTGTAAAAATTTGCTTTTTGCCATAAGATGCGCTTTTATTAACCCGCAAATTTACAGGATTTTTCTATATTTCTTATGGTTTAGACAATAATTTATGGCCTATCCTACAAAACAAACATTCTTTCTTTTCACAATATTCTTTTTTCAATTGGATAAGAGCTTGGGAAGCTGCTGCATTATTTGCTTTCATTCCAGTCATGTTAAAAAGAAAAACAATACTATTTTTCTCAGCAGGAAGTGTTTCTAATAAATAAGCAGAATGTTCAATAAAATCGGGAAGATTTTTTCTTTTTCCATAAGCACATAAAATCGGAATCACAGTGTTAATCAGGATAATATGTAAAGCGTCCAATCCTAACGTTTTTTCTTTTTTAGAAGAAGAAGATTCAAAATGATAATGATATTGCCAATAATCCGAAACTTGGGGAGTAAAAAGCCGGAAATATTCGTTGATATCCTTAGCCTCCAATATCTTGGAGAAAAAATGTTCTCCCTGACATAAAATAGCTGCCAACTGCGCTATTTTCACATGCGGAAAATTATGCGGACGAATACGCAATCTCTTAAACAGATAACTTTCTAATGGATATAAATCGTATTTTTTTCGAAGGAATCGGTATTCTTCTTGTAGATTTAAGAAATATTTATCATCAATTTTATCTTCTAATAATCCAGCTTGGCCGAAAAAAAGCGACTCCACTTGCAACATATTATCTTGATGCTTTTGAATATATTTCAATGGTAAGTTACTCGCCAAACGTTCAAAAGCGTCTCCATTGATTCCAAATCCGAAATTGCGAGAAAGTAATATGTATAATATTTCTTCCCAATTTTCTCCGTTTTTATCAAGCATTTTAAATATAAAAGCTGTTTTTGTATCTAATCTTTCAGCTGTTAAAGAATTTTTCCATGCTTCCAAATGAATTGCAGGAATTTCGGTTATCCTATCCAAACAGGGAACACTTCTTTCCGTTTGTAATAGATATTGATAATTTTTTTCGATTTCATCGGGTACTTGAAAAATAACTTGAGGAATAATTCTCCCGCTTTGAGTGATAACTCCTTCCCAATCATTTTTCTCAATTAAATGTAAAATTACAGAATTGTAGGCCTTATCTTTATGATGCCCATGTTTATACCAATCGGATGCAGATGTGTGAATTTCTACATTTCCTGCCCATAAAGTATCTCCCAGCTTTATTTTTGCATTGAAAAAATCCGGACCTGCATGCGTATTGTGAATGCCGGGGTCGATAATAGTGATAGGAATTCCTGTTGTAGTAAGAAGATTTTCTTCTGAAAGGAAGCGATACTTCCAAAGATAATGAATTAAACGTTCCATTTTTTCGTAAGATTTTGGTTTTCGACCACAAAGATACAAAAATACGTTCATTTCGTATGACTCATGGTAAAAATTCTCGTATATTTGCATCCCAATGATAAAAAGATAAAAATAAAATATTTACGTATGAAAATAGCACTGATCGGTTATGGAAAAATGGGAAAAGAAATTGAAAAAATCGCATTAAGCCGAGGGCATCAAATTGTTTCCATCATCGATGTGAACAGCACAGATAACTTCAACAGCGAAGCGTTCAAGAGTGCTGATATCGCCATTGAGTTTAGTCAACCTGCTGCAGCTTTCGAAAATTATAAAAAATGTTTTTCGGTAAATATTCCTGTTATCGCAGGAACTACGGGATGGTTAGAACATTTAGGCAAAATAAAAGAAATGTGTGAGAAAGAAGGAAAGACATTTTTTTATGCATCTAACTATAGCATAGGAGTAAATGTTTTTTTCGCTATCAATAAATATTTAGCACGTATCATGGACCAATTCCCAGAATATGATGTATATATGCGTGAAATTCATCACATCCATAAATTAGATTCCCCAAGCGGGACAGGAATTACTTTAGCTGAAGGAATTCTCGAAAATATAGAACGAAAAACTAAATGGGAAGAAGGAGAAAATGAAAATCCGGAAGTTCTTTCGATTCATTCTTTAAGAGAAGGTGAAGTCCCCGGAATTCATGAAATTATATACGAATCCGATGCCGACATTATCAGTATTAAGCACGATGCAAAAAGCCGAAAAGGATTTGCATTAGGAGCTGTTATGGCTGCCGAATTCACTGTCGGGAAAAAAGGATACCTCACCATGAATGATATTTTCAAATTTTAATGTTTAAACAATATGAAGATCAAAAAATCGCAATGGATTAAATTTATCATAGCAGCCCTTATTTACATTTTATTTACTGTTTGGGTAGGAAATTATTGGCTGTTGTTCGGATTATTTGTTATCATCGACATTTATCTTACTAAATTTATTCCTTGGGGAGCTTGGAAAAAATCAAAAAATCCCCTTGTAAAAAGAGCAATGGAGTGGATAGATGCTATCTTATTTGCATTAGTGGCAGTCTATATCATTAATCTTTTTATTTTTCAAAATTATAAAATACCAACCTCTTCTCTGGAAAAAAGTTTGCTAGTAGGAGATTTTTTATTTGTAAGTAAAGTAAGTTACGGGCCAAGGGTTCCTAATACCCCTTTATCTTTCCCATTAGCACAACATACATTACCTGTGCTAGATTGTAAATCTTACATCGAATGGCCACAATGGAAATACAAAAGGTTAAAAGGATTAGGCAATGTTAAGCGTAACGATATTGTAGTATTTAACTTTCCTGCAGGAGATACTGTGGCTTTAAAAGCACAAAACGTTGATTATTACTCGCTTTGTTGGGAATATGGAAGAGAAAGAGTAAATACTGACAAATTAAATTTTGGAGATATTGTTTATCGTCCGGTAGATCGAAGGGAAAATTATGTAAAACGATGTCTTGGCATGCCGGGAGATTCTTTGGAAGTGAGAGCAAATGTTGTTTTTATCAACGGGAAACTTCTTCCGGATGCGGAACATGTACAATACAATTATTTTGTTGAGACCAAAGGAACTTATATTACTGACGAACAATTCCGTTTACTAAATGTAAGCATGGAAGATCGTATCTTAACCAATAAAAGTAAAGAAGCCCATTTAATATTTTCTTTTTTGGGAATAAATATGAATGAATATGGGCAATATAACCCCGTTTACCGGATTCCGTTAACAAAAAAAGCTTTAGAAATACTGAAAAGATTTTCATTTGTTCAATCGGTAATAATAGAACCGGATGCTTTCGGAGGCCCTGTTTATCCTGTAAATTATGAATCGGGCTGGACTCGTGATAATTACGGACCTATTTGGATTCCGAAAAAAGGAGCTACTATGCCATTGACACAAGAAAATTTAGCACTATACGAGCATTGTATTGTAAATTATGAAGGAAACAAAATTCGAAAAGATGTCTCCGGAACGATATATTTAAACGAATTACCGGCTAACAGTTATACTTTCAAATATGATTATTATTTCATGATGGGAGATAACCGTCACAAGTCTGCAGATTCCCGTTCTTGGGGGTTTGTTCCGGAAGATCATATCGTCGGGAAACCCATTCTGATATGGTTATCTCTCGACAAAGATCGAAGCCTCTTCAAAGGAGGAATACGTTGGAATCGTATATTCAAAATGGTTCATTCCGAATAAATGTCTGCGGGAAAAATCAAAAAAAAACGTTTTCTACAGTGGGTAAAAGTAATATTTGTCTCATTGCTGATTGCATTTTTTATCCGTTGTTTCATTTTTGAGTCATTCCGTATGCCATCTTCCCAAATGGAAAATGCCATTTTACCGGGAGATTTCATTTGTGTAAATAAATTAGCTTATGGAATAAAAACACCTGCTATCAAAGAAAAGATTCCACAAGTCTGCTATTTCTGCACAAGATCATTGAAAAGAAATGAAATTGTACTTTATAAATACAATGGACATGTAATGATTAGTCGCTGTGTTGGTCTTCCTGGTGACAGTCTGGAAGTAAAGGATTTCGATTACCTAATTAACGGAGAAAAATTTCCTCAAAGTCCAAACACGATATTATCTTATCAATACGATATCCGAATGGATACAATCGTTTATTCTTCAATAGAAAAACTTCATATTCCTATTAGAAATTCTTTTGTTGAAAATGAACAAAAAATACGAGATTTCAGTAAATATGAATTTTATACATTGAAAGAAAATCTTCCTGATTCTATCGTATTTTCACGTTATACAAAAGAAAATAAACCTTATAAAATCCGTATTCCCGAAGGACAATATTGGATGTTATCGGACAACGTCAACGATTCGGCAGATTCCCGTCATTTCGGATTCATTCCCCATGAAGATTTGATCGGAAAAGCTTCTTTTATATGGTTTAGTAAAAATCCTGCTGAAGATATTTTTCATGGTTATCGCTGGGAACGTATTTTTACAAAAATCTCCCGATGAAAAATATCATTTTATCTACAGCATATTTGGCACCTGTAGTATATTACAAATGTTTGTGTGTATATGATCAAATAACTATTGAAAAGTGGGATAACTATATAAAACAAACTTATAGAAACCGGTGTCTCATTGCCGGAGCAAATGGGACACAGACACTAAGCATTCCTATAGAAAAATACGAAACAGAAAAATGTCTTACCAAAGATATCCGGATATCTTCTCACGGGAATTGGCAGCATTTGCATTGGAATGCTATTGTTTCTGCTTACGGTTCTTCTCCTTTTTTCGAATATTATGAAGACGATTTCCGTCCTTTTTATAAAAAAAAAATCCCGTTTTTATTTGATTTCAACGAAGAACTAAGAGAGACCATTTGTCGTTTAATTGATATTGAATCCACTATTACCTACTCCCAAGAATTCCTCACAACTGAAAAGGGAAAAGACTTCCGGGAATTGATCCATCCAAAAAAAGATTATTCGTTCCAAGATTTAGGGATTACACTTAATCCATATTATCAGGTTTTTGAACAAAAGTCAGGATTTTTACCTAATCTATCCATTGTAGATCTTTTATTCAACATGGGCCCCGAAAGTATTCTTTCTTTGAAAGAGACATTTTAGTTTATTAATCAAAAACAGATTGTAAAACTTCTAATGACTTTAATTCTGTCAGACTTGAAAAATGAAGCCTGTAATATTCCAATATACGTGAAATAATATTTATCCTGTCGTGCCTGGAAAAAGAATAAGCATGCATATTCTCATAGTTCATACGCAGCAGCAAAAGAAATATCTTACTGTCATCGGGCGAAAGAAAATAGGGATGATTAGGTTTGAAACGAACAAAAACTCCCGATTGCATGTCAAAAAACATTCCTGTCTCATAACCTTCTTCATTGGGGTAAAAACCAAGAAACTGGCTCAGTCTCATCATAAATACCAAATGAAAATTTGCAATCCCGGTTTCCAATAAATCAAAGATTTCAATTGAACGATACACGAAACTAAATAGTAATTTATTCGGCTGTATATCCTTTACAATTTTATACATAAACTCCGAAAGGAACATAATAACGGGCATTTTCACCGAGTCGAAAGGAATTCCTGTTAACATGACAGAAAACTTGGCCTCTTTAATCCGTTGTATATCGCGTAAAGGCAAATGTTCCACATCCAGATCCAACACAGAAAAAGGGTAAAATAACGAAACAGGAACACGGCTTTTCTTCCCTTTTGATTTTGCCACCAAATAAGGAACACGACCAAATTCTTCCGTATATATATGCACAATCTTGTACTTATCGTTATAATTCAATCCGTAGAGAACTATCCCCTGTGTTTTATGTAACATAGGACAAAGGTAATTAAAAAAAGATCAAAATATTTTGCTAATTAAAAAACTCAACGTATATTTGCACCCGCTAAACAAGAAACATTGTTTCAGTTGGCCCATTCGTCTATCGGTTAGGACGCAAGATTTTCATTCTTGAAAGAGGGGTTCGATTCCCCTATGGGCTACAAGATAAATAAAAAACAGGTTAAAAGAGAATTATTAAGATGGCAAATCATCATTCGGCAGAAAAAAGAATCAGACAAACTGAAGCCAGAAGACTGCGTAACAGATATTATTCTAAAACAACACGAAATGCTGTTAGAAAATTACGTAGTGTAACAAACAAAGAGGAAGCTGTTACTTTGTATCCCAAAGTGAGTTCAATGCTTGACAAACTGGCAAAAAGGAATGTCATTCATAAAAACAAAGCAAGTAACTTAAAATCTAAGTTGGCTATTTATATTAATAAACTGAACTAATAGAATTTCTATATATTTCATAAAAAGCTCGGCTTTAATTAAGTCGGGCTTTTTTGCATGTATTAAAAATAAATAATATATTTGTTCCGGTTTAACATTAAATTTTTTAATCATGAAAACAAATGCTCCTAAACAACTAACAGTATTAATTGCCGCAATATTAGGCGGCTTAGCTTTGATCTCTTATTTTGTAACTATTCCTTTTATCACAGTAAATGCTTTTTGGATCCTCCTTGTTGGATTCATTTTGTTACTTGCAGGTTCTTTGCTAAAAGGATTGTAATTCTCCAAAACACATCAATAAAAGCTTCTTGAAGAGAATTTCAAGAGGCTTTTTATTATTATAACATAAGCCAAAATCTCCTTGTTTTTTTATAATTTTATCTTGCCTCTTTCAACATTTCTTCGTACATTTGTTAGATTTTTAAATAATGGCAAAAACAATCTGATAAACAAAAATAAATTGTTATGAGCGAAGAACTGAAGAATCCTTCTAATAACTATTCTGCTGATAGTATTCAAGTCCTCGAAGGCTTAGAAGCTGTAAGAAAAAGACCTGCAATGTACATTGGAGACATTAGCAGTAAAGGACTCCATCATTTGGTTTATGAAGTAGTAGACAATTCAATTGATGAAGCATTGGCAGGGCATTGTAAAAACATTGAAGTTATTATAAACGAAGATGATTCGATTACAGTAAAAGATGATGGGCGAGGTATCCCTGTAGATTTTCACGAAAAAGAACAAAAATCTGCATTGGAAGTCGTATTGACTGTTCTACATGCAGGGGGTAAATTCGATAAAGATTCTTATAAAGTTTCAGGAGGATTACATGGGGTTGGAGTTTCTTGCGTGAATGCACTTTCTACCTATTTAAAAGCAGAAGTACATCGGAACGGGAAAATTCATATGCAAGAATTTTCATGTGGGAAACCATTACATGATGTAGAAATAATAGGGGATACAGAAAAAACAGGAACCATCATTTCATTCAAACCAGATGCATCTATTTTTATTGTCACAGAATATAAATATGACATTCTTGCGGGTCGCTTGAGAGAACTAGCCTTCCTTAACGCAGGAATCAAACTTTCATTAATCGACAAAAGGGTTCAAAAAGAAGATGGATCTTATAAATCAGAAATATTTTACTCTGAAGACGGATTGAAAGAATTTGTCCGTTTCATAGACGAAGGAAAAGAACCGCTCATAGACGATGTAATTCACATCGTTACTGAAAAAAATGGAGTCCCCGTAGAAGTAGCAATGACATATAATACTTCTTTTAATGAAAATGTTTACTCTTACGTCAATAATATCAATACGATTGAAGGAGGAACACATCTTGCTGGTTTTCGCCGTGGACTAACCCGCACCCTCAAAAAATATGCGGAAGATTCCAAAATGCTTGAAAAGGTAAAAATCGAAATTTCTGGAGATGACTTCAGGGAAGGATTAACAGCCGTTGTCTCTATTAAAGTACAAGAACCTCAGTTTGAAGGACAAACAAAAACAAAACTTGGGAACAATGAAGTGATTGGTTCTGTAGATATGGCCGTAAGCGAGGCCTTAGGGTATTATCTGGAAGAAAATCCGAAGCAAGCAAAAACCATTGTAGATAAAGTAATTTTAGCTGCAACAGCACGTCACGCTGCCCGCAAAGCCAGGGAAATGATCCAAAGAAAATCTCCGCTCTCAGGAGGAGGATTACCGGGAAAATTGGCTGACTGTTCTGATAAAGATCCGCAAAAATGTGAAATTTTCCTTGTCGAAGGAGATTCTGCAGGAGGAACTGCTAAGCAAGGTCGAGATAGAGCATTTCAAGCAATTCTCCCTTTGCGCGGAAAGATTCTTAATGTGGAAAAGGCCATGCAACATAAAGTTCTGGAAAGTGAAGAAATACGGAATATTTATACAGCATTAGGAGTTACAATAGGTACAGAAGAAGATTCAAAAGCATTAAATACATCAAAATTAAGATATCATAAAGTAGTTATCATGACAGATGCTGATGTGGATGGAAGTCACATTGCGACATTGATTATGACATTCTTTTTCCGTCACATGAAAACATTGCTGGAACATGGATATGTGTATATTGCAACTCCTCCTTTGTATCTTTGCAAAAAAGGGAAAACAGAAGAATATTGTTGGAATGAACAACAGCGTCAAGCATTTATTGATAAATATGGAGACGGTACCGAAAAAGGAATTCATACCCAACGTTACAAAGGTTTGGGAGAAATGAATGCTGAACAATTGTGGAGTACTACAATGAATCCCGAAAACCGGACACTGCGTCAAGTCACTATAGAAAATGCAGCCGAAGCCGATCACGTATTTTCCATGTTAATGGGAGAAGAAGTTGGCCCCCGCCGGGAATTCATTGAAGAAAATGCAACTTACGCAAATATAGACGCTTAAAATATAAAAGCAATGCAAGAAGACAATTTGCCAACTCTTGCCGATTTATATGCTAAAATAGATGCTTCAAAAATAAATCGTCAGCAAATACCTTGTATTGGAATTTCTGTGAATGTAAAAGAAAATTTACATTGTATAGCAGATGCTTATGTGGAATCGGTAATTAAAGCCGGAGGAGCTCCAATTTTAATTCCTATGCAAGACGATGTAAATACTCTTGCCAGCTTATTAAACAAAATAGATGGACTCATCATGTCCGGTGGAGGAGATTTACATCCTTCTTTTTTTGGAGAAAAAATTGTTTCCTCTCCGGAGAGTATTAATTTACAAAGGGATAAATACGATCTAATCCTCATTAAAATGGCAGCTGACAGACAAATACCTATTTTTGGTATTTGTAGGGGATTCCAAGCTTTGAACATTGCTTTTGGCGGAAATATTTACCAAGATATTCCATCACAATACCCAAGACATTTCGAAGAACATAACCAAACGTATCCACGGGAAATAGCAACACAAACAGTTAAAATATCCCAAGACTCTTTTTTATTTTCTATTTTGCAAAAAGAAAAATTACCTGTCAATTCTTTTCATCATCAGGCAATAAAGGATTTAGCCCCGGAATTTAGAGCTACATCTTGGACTGAAGATGGTATTATTGAAGCTTTGGAATCAAAAAATCATCATCGTATTTGGGGAGTTCAATGGCATCCGGAAAGTATGGCTACTGCTGAAAATGAAGATATGCTCAAATTATTCAAATATTTTGTCAACGAAGCCAATCTTTTCAAACAAGCAAAAGAAATTCACAGAAAAATAATATCAATAGATTCTCATTGTGATACTCCGATGTTTTTTGAGCAAAACATCAATATTAGAGATCGAAATACAGATCTTAAAATAGAATTTGAAGGAAAAACATCTTTTGAAAAACTGAGGTACACATTGCCCAAAATGTATGAAGGCATGATTGATGCTGTTTTTATGATAGCATATCTACATCAAGGAGAACGAGATGATATTTCTACACAAGAAGCTTTTGAAAAAACGGTCAAAATTCTTACCCAGTTGCACCAACAAATAGAAGAAAATACAGAATATGTAGGTTTAGCATGTTCTTCAAAAGATGTTCTACGTTTAAAAGATGAAGGGAAAAAAGCGATTCTTACAGGAATAGAAAATGCTTATGGAATCGGGAAGGATATTAAAAATTTAAGCTTTCTGAAAGAAATGGGAGTTTCATATATAACTCTCTGTCACAATGGGAATAATGACATTTGCGATTCAGTAAGTGGAGAACCAGAACATAATGGACTAAGCAATTTTGGACGGGAATTAATCAAAGAAATGAATCGCCTGGAAATCATGGTAGATATTTCACATACTTCAGAAAAAACATCATTTGATACCATCGAATTAAGTAAATATCCGGTAATTGCATCACATTCTTCGGTAAAATCGTTATGTAACCATAGAAGAAATCTCTCTGATAATTTAATAAGAGCAATTGCAAATAAAAACGGAGTAGTGCAAATTTGCCTGTATGACGCCTTTTTATCTAAAGAACCGGGAGCCAATATCACGGATGCATTAAAGCATATTGATTATATTGTTCAATTAGTGGGAATTGACTATGTGGGAATCGGTTCCGATATGGATGGTGGAGGTGGTATTCCTGGAATAAACTCAGCGAATGAAATAATTAACCTTACTGTTGAGCTACTTCGCAAAAGATATTCTTCTTCTGATATTCAAAAGATTTGGGGTGGAAATCTCATGAGAGTAATGGATCAAGTTCAAAATAAATAATTTCATGAAACCCTTTTCTATTTATATTTTTACAGTAATATTTCTTTTACTTTCTTGTAAACCAAAAGATTCTGCAGGAACAGTACAACAAAAATCTGTAGATTCCACAGTACAAATTCCCAGATTTAATGCAGATAGCGCCTATCAATATATTCAAAATCAAGTAAATTTTGGGCCGAGAGTTCCAAATACTTCTGCACATACCGCTTGTGCAGATTACTTCCATAAAGAGTTTATCCGTTTAAGAGCCAACTCTGTTGTTGTTCAACAAGCAAATGTGGTAAATTATGCAGGAAAAACATTACATGCTAAAAATATTATAGCATCTTATGGCCCTCCCGGATCAAATAGAATTTTATTGTTTGCTCATTGGGACACACGCCCTTATGCTGATCATGACATTAATCCGGCTAATCATCAATCTCCTATAGACGGAGCAAATGATGGCGCTTCCGGATGTGGAGTTCTTCTTGAGATAGCCCGTCAACTTAATCAACAAATGCCATCCATCGGTGTAGATATTATCCTCTTTGATGCAGAAGATTGGGGAGTTCCTTCTTTTAATAGAGAAAATCATGCAGAAAACGGTTATTGTCTAGGATCTGACTATTGGGCAAAAAATCCACATGTAGAAGGATATACAGCAAAATATGGTATCTTATTAGACATGGTAGGAGCTCCAGATGCCGTTTTTTACAAAGAAATTTATTCTAAGCAATATGCGTCCCGGATTCTTAATAAAGTCTGGGAAACTGCACAAGCCCTTGGATATGGGAAATATTTCATCAATGCAAACGGAGGAATGATTGAAGATGATCATGTACAGGTAATCGAACATCTAAATATTCCTTGCATAGACATTATTCACTTTGATCCCAATACCAGCAAAGGTTTCGGAAGTTATTGGCATACTCTGAACGATACAATGGATAATATTAACAGGGAAACGTTACAAGCTGTGGGTCAAACATTATTACACGTAATTTACAACGAAAAATAAAATGACTATCAACAACATACAAGATGAAATAATCGAAGAATTTTCTTCTTTCGATGACTGGATGGATAAATATGCCTATTTGATAGAATTAGGAAACAATCTCAATCCTTTAGACGAAAAATATAAAATACAAAATAACCTGATAGAAGGTTGTCAAAGCCGTGTTTGGCTACAAGCTGATTATTATGATGGAAAAATAGTATTCACTGCAGAAAGTGATGCTGTAATCGTAAAAGGAATTGTTTCTTTGCTAATCAAGGTACTAAACAATCAAACCCCTGAAGATATTCTTAACGCAGATCTTTACTTCATTGATAAAATAGGATTGAAAGAACACCTTTCTCCTACCCGCTCAAACGGACTTGTTTCTATGGTTAAGCAAATGAAACTTTACGCTATGGCTTTTAATCATATCAACCAGAGAACTTCTCCGCCAGATATGCAGAATTAACTCCGTATTGTTTGATAAGCCGAGTAAATTCTCCTAAATGAATATCCAAAACTTTTACTAGTTTCTTAGGAACAATACGAAGTTCTCCCCCACTTAAACCTCCTTCGCTTATATATACAGTGTAGAATTCATTACTTTCGTTGGTTACATAACACAAAGAATAACTCTCATCTCCATCAGAAAGTAGTGCAGGAAGAAAATTATCAGTGTTTTTTATTCCAACACTTGTTCCAAAAATAGATTTTATCAAATTATAAATTGGAATTTTACGAAGAACCGTATCTTCAAATTTCTCAACCTGTTTTTTTACAAGAGGACTTTTAATCAATAAACCTGCCAGATAACCAAGTAATATCATTAATATGGCGGAAATGAAGATAATTCCCACAACCCCTAATATACGTGATATATGAAGGCGATTTTCTATGAATAAAATCAAAGGACTAAGCAAATGATGTAATTTTTCCAATAAAATGATAGTCATTATTAATGGAAAAAGAATCCCTAAATACCCGTTAACAATGGTGACTAAGAATTTTTTCATAACTTTACCAAATACCAAATCTATAATTCGCAGAAATCAGTCCAGATTTACGACCTCCCAAAAAATTTGTTTCTACACGAAATTGCCAATGCCGATCCATTTGATATTGTGCTCCTAAAATCATGCACCAATTATGAGTAGGTTTTTTATTCAATGAATAATTAATTACATCCCCAATATTTTTATCCCTAAAATTTTCAGCTGTTTTATCTGCAATATCTGCAATTCTATTATCTCTTGTTATTTGCGCAGGACTTTTTCCTGCATCATTTCTTAATTTCTCATACCAATCAGAGGTCTGATAAGCAGTTCCCAAATCAGGAGCAATTTCTGATAAAGGAATAGAACCAACAGTTTCACTATTAAAGAAAACACGTCCTGCTCCTGTCCATACTGAAATATTTCGTTCCGGTTTTCCTTCATAATGAAAAATATAACCCACTCTAGGAGCAAGATTCATGGCAGTATTATCATTTGCTAATTCATCAAAATGTGTCCAAACTTTATTAAAGTCCAAAGAAAAGAAAATGGAACGAATCCCTCCGGTTAACATCGCCCCAAATCCATATACATAACCATCAAATTTAGCTTGGGTACTCAAATCCACAGGATGATTCAAAATAGAACCTATACCGACATTTGTGTTTACCCATGCTTTACCAAAAATTCCATAAACATCAAGAAAGGGCAATACCCAAAGATCTGCACGCATATTAAAGTTTCTCACAGATGCCGAAACTTCACTAAAACCAACAACATCATCTAAAGATACGTTCGGAATAACCTCATTCCCATTAGCATCATTAATCCCTACAGTTAAATCTGAAATATTTACATCCTGATCTCCCATATAAGCATTCAACATCACTCCTATAGGATAAGGGAGCAAGAAACCCTTTTTCCCTAATTTCTTTCCCCACACAGGCAACGAATACGGATTATTCAACGTTTTTGTATTATCATACAAATCTCCTTGTTTAGGCATAATTTTTACACCCGCATCTGTTTGTGGGAAAAAATGACATGGAATTAACACTAAAATGACAACAAAAATTATTATTCTTTTCATATTTCTTTTTTTATAACTATATCTACGCTTATGTTGTTATAATATAACTATCAATAAATAGAAATGTTTGAAATTGTCAAAATTTCAACAACTCATTTAAGAATAATTAACTATTTTTTATGACATTACTGAAGAATAGAAATAAAAGACAATAAAACAGATATAAATCATTAACAGAAGGGAAAATTTCATCATTTACAATTAAATGTTTATTTATATTTTTGCAACCAATTCAGAAAAATAACAACTACTAATTTATTAATAAATGTTTCTTAATACAACCGGATATTAT
Organism: Bacteroidales bacterium; assembly: GCA_031552425.1. Lineage (GTDB taxonomy): Bacteria > Bacteroidota > Bacteroidia > Bacteroidales > Azobacteroidaceae > JAISFI01. The sequence continues at coordinate 22,761 of JAVBMM010000001.1, forward strand.
ATTCCACAAACTAGAATTACTAACGAATATTTTTTAACTGTTAACGGATTAACAGACGAATGGATTTATCAACGTACGGGGATTAAAACTCGTTCAAAAGCGGCAGAGGATGAAACCATCAATATGATGTGCATTCAAGCTGTAAAAAATGCTGTTTCGGAATTACCTTATCCTATCCAGAATATTGATTTGATTATTTTTGCTTCATATACACCTTCCGATACAGTTGCAACAACGGCTCATGTGGTACAACGAGAATTTGGGATGAAAAAAGCCAAAGCATTTTTCATGTCTTCTGCATGTTCTTCTGCGATCAATGCAATGGAAGTCATACAATCTTTCTTTATCACGGGAAAGGCGTCTAAAGCCTTATTGATTTCTGCAGACAGAAACTCAACCTATATCAATGAAGATGATCAAAAAGCCGGACATTTATGGGGAGATGCTGCAGTAGCATTATCTTTCTCTAAAGATAGATATACCCCTTTAGAAGCTCAATTAATAGATATTGACACACAAGGACTTGGACATATTGGGAAAGGTCCTGGAGGTGTTTATTTGTCTCCAAAAGACGAAGGAATACAAATGCCTGACGGAAAAGATGTTTTTATGCAAGCCTGTACATATATCGCAAAAAATACAGAAGATATATTAAATAAAAATGGATACTCAATCAATGATCTTTCTTACTTTATCGGACATCAAGCAAACATGAGGATTTTATCTCATGTAGTAAAATCTTTACATATTCCTGAAGAAAAAGCACTGAACAATATTGAAGAATTAGGAAATACCGGATCTGTAAGTTCTCCCTTAGTATTTGCACAAAATCAAAATATTTTTAAACCGGGAGATTTGGTTTGTCTATCCGTTTTCGGAGGAGGATATTCTGCAGGAGCCTGTCTATTTAAATATTAAAATATTTATTTCACGAAAACAATAAATAGGAAAGGCAAATATTTCTCACTTATGTTCTCTTCCCTTTTAGGAATGATTAGTTTTTTTATGATTGTAGCTGTAATTTCGAATATTCTGAATTCTCGGTGGGAGATCCAAAAAGGACAGAAGTCCTTCTGACAGGATGTTCAATATTTATATCTTTAGGATTGATGGCATTTTTTATGCCTTTCAAATACTTTAAAGACCGGATTTAATATGACCTTCATTAATTTTCAGTAAAGCCTCATTAATCATTTTTATAAAATCCCCTTTTGACAAGACACCTTGATGCATAATCGGTTTATCATTCATTGGAATAAATAGCAAAGCAGGAATACTCCGAATCCCAAAAGCAGCAGCCAAATCACGCTCTTTGTCAACATCAATTTTGTAAATATAGATTTTTCCGGCGTATTCGCCTGACAGTTCTTCTAAAATCGGAGCTATCATTCTACATGGACCACACCATGATGCATAAAAATCAACAATACAAGGTTTATCTCCCAAATATTTCCACTCAGTTGGATTACCTTCATAATCAACCACCTTTTTAAGAAATTCAGCTTTTGACAACGATATTGTAGCGGATATTTCTTGCTTCACTTCTTCTTTTTTCATATCAGTTTCTTCTTTTTTAGAAGATTTGCATGAAAATACCAACGCTACCATAAAAATAAAAACAATTATTCGCTTCATCTTTTTTACTAATTTTCATTTCTAATCTCCATGAAATAATTTCTTCTCATGGAGAAAGAAATGATTATAATTTATTTCCTGATATTGAATTTAGCATGTGTTTGATTAATTATCCAACACAGATTTTCCTTTTATCATTTGTTTGAAAGAATTTGTCAAACTTGTGTCTACTTGCTCTGCTTCAAATTTTTCAAGTACAACATCGTGAAGATCTTGATAAAACTCATTCCCACTTCCCCAAATAGCTTTGAAAATAAGATTATCAAGGATTCCTGCATTTTGAGTAATCAAACGAATAATTGTATTAGGAGTATAAGGAACCAAATGAATTACAGAATAATCCATTCCATTAGATGGAGGAGTTAATAATACCATCAATCCATGGTACCCGTTTTTTTTCAAATTAATAGAATTTTGCGCATTGCCGGTAAGGAATTTTTTTGCTCCTTTATCCGCTTGGTTCATTTCCATGGCATACTTGCCTCCTAATTTTTCTTTTAACATGCTTTGAAGATCTTCTAAAGATGTAATGTTTTGTTTCGTTTTGTACATGTTCATAATCACACCATTTTAAAGGGTTAATAAATTATTATTTTTCCATTATTCCGGTTGAGGGACAATGGGAGGTTTTTTATAATTATCTAACATATCTTTTTGTATTGACATTTCCTCAAAAAGAATAGCTTCAGGAGCGATTATAGATGTCAATCCGTAAAATATAGTATTGTGAATAGTTTCTTTATCAGAAACGGCTATAATTTTCTTAAAAACCTGATCGTCCATATTATTAACGGTAGCCGAACGAATTAATTGTTCAGAACCATCCTTGATATTTATACGATACAATTCAGTAGGTGTACTTCCTCCTCCGGTTGTTTGCTTGACAATGTATGTATAATCATATCCTTCTTCTTTGGCTTTGTCAAACAATTGCCGGCGAAGTTCTTCATTCGGTTTTTTTCTTGTATCAGACATTCTGGCATTTCCGGTTCCGGTTCTTGCATTTAAGCTTAATCCAAATAAAGAATGCCCGTTGGAGTGGGGAACCTTTTGTGTAGGAACACGATCACTAAGCAACGTTTTTAGAATCCCATTTTCTACCAATACTAATTTTTCCGAAGGAATTACTCCCTGAGCATCAACAGGCGTATAACCAACTAAAGGGATTCCATTATATTCTTTTGCTCCGGTGAGGTCTTCAATAGAAATTTCTTTAGCAGTAATACGTTTATTCATCATTTCTTCTATACTATTTCCACCATAGGCATATCCCGAAGAAGATAAAGGTTTTCTTTTAGCAATCAAAGAATTCATTTCTCCAAAAAAATTGGAAAAAAATGTTTCCATAACAGCTTTGTTTTCAAACAACACAGGCCCGGTATATGCTTCATTTATAATCGGAGATTCTTTTTTAGCCAATACTTTCTCAGCAAGTTTTCTGCAATCTGACTGTATTTTTTCCAAAGGAGGAAAATCTTTGGGATTGGAGAAAATATATTCCAATCCGTCTCCTACCCGCTCTCCATCATTTGTCATAGCGACTGCCATTACAAAAATATATGCATGACTATGAGGCAACCGATATTCTGATTTTTCGGTATTATAAAAATATATCGAAGATTTCTCTATCTGTAATGATACTTCAGAATTGATAATATCTTTATAATCATTAAAAACAGCAGATATTTCTCTTGCATATTGTTCATATTGTTCCTTATTAAAATCAAAATCCGGTTCAGGTAAATTAGACAATTGTACCATCGGAGTTTTGTCCCAGTCAGGTAACTCCAAATCACTCGCAGGAATGTTTAATTGTTTGATGGTAGAAATTTTTTGTTCATAAGTTTCTGTAGCCCGTTTATAAATGGCATCCAAATCGCGCCAAACCGTATAACGGATTCCCTCTTCATTATTTTCGATACAAGGGGATCCATCATATCCGGATAAACCTTCTACACTTCCTAAAAAGTTTTCATCCGTACATTGATAATCTCCGATTAAAAGGCGGCAAGTGGAACTTCTATCCGGGTAATAAGCAGAACGAACAATTCCTCCTGATTGGGCTTTAATAGAAAGATTTTTGGAGTCTTTCAATCCATAAGAAATGAAAAAAGGAGGTTTCAATCCGTCCATTTTTAAGCCATCCAAGGCACGTTCAACTTCTGTTTTAAGAGCATCTGAAATAATATTATCACTTGTAGAAACTGCTTTATTTGATATCGGTTTAGAAAGTATAGGAGGCTGAGATTGTTTTTTTGTCCGTTTCTGTGTTTCTATGCGTTTAACAAAAATCGACGGAGACACACAAGATACGGGAATTCTTCCTGATTCAGCTCCACAAGTTCCGTTGAAAGCAGCATATTCCGTGCCACAAGCTTCAATTTGTGAAAACATTGCAAGAGGAGTTCCAACCAAATCCACTCCTCGAACCAATTCGTCCGGACGCCCGTCAACATATATCCGATATACCATTAAAGGACTGACATTAAAAGCATTAGGCATATATCTCCCTGTGGTAGTAAAGCCTCCGGAAACTTCTTTAAAATAATATCCATAATCTTTCTTTTGAGCTTTTGCTTCTTTGATGAGCATTTTACGTAACTGATCTTCTGTTTGTTGCCGGGAACTTTCAATCAACATATTTGATTGCCTGGATACTGCTCGTGCTCCCATTTGCGCACGCCCATGTCCGTTAGATTTCAAGAAACCTTCTATCGGAGTCCTGCACATTAAAAAATCACGTAAAATTCCTTTTTGAACCACTTCCACCCGTTGAGATTTGATTCCTTCATCATCATATACATAAAATCCATGAAGCGGCATATTTTTATACGATTTTATCGTAGGATCAAAAGTCACAGACATGTGTTTAGGAAGAACATATTCTCCTATTTTCTTTTTAAAAGTCTGAGCATCCTGTTCTTGTTTCATCCTGGCTCCTTCTACCCTATGCCCGAATATTTCGTGAAAAAAGACGCCGGATGCTTCCGGAGATAAAATGGCCGGTCCTGAAAAAGATTCCGCAATAGGAGCTTTTTTTAATTCAGATAAATTACGGCTTAATTGATTTGCTGCAGCTACTATTTCTTCTTCAGAAGGTAATTGTTTGGAATCGAAAATGACCCAGGTTTTATACAAAGGAATGTCCATCCCATCATCTGTGATAATATTGGCAGACAATACTAAATGATACGAATTTACATTTTGTGCTATTTCTCGTCCTTCTGTATCTACAAACCATTTACGGGTTTGTATTTGATAAAAAGTAGCGGATCCACCGAGAATATCTTTATTTTGACTAAAAATTGCAGAATACTTTTTTAACCTTTTTTCCCACAATTTCATCTCATCTTTTGAAAGGTTAAAATTTAAAGGGGCTTCATAGTATTTTTCAGCAATTTCTTCGGTAAAATCGGGAGACTTGTCTTCTTGTCCGACTTTTACTGCAATGTTTGCTTTCAATTTATCGTAAGTTTGTACTGCATCTTTATATAAATTATCTAATTGTAACCAGATGGTATTTTTGATAAGTTTACTGTTCAATTGATCTATTGGAATTGCTGATACATCAACCATTTTTCCTCCCCCTTCGGCTTCACGAATTTCGTGAGTATTGTCTAATGCCGAGTTTCCGACTCTTACCATACTTGACAAATAACGAGTGGTATATGGCTCTTCTGTTGTAGACTGTAATCGTCCTAAGCGAGCATTACAAGCCCATGTTTTAGACTCTTCCATCCGGAGGTAGATATAATAGGCCGGAGTTTCTTTCTCTTTAAAGACAGAAAAATTCCTGTCTAATTCTGTTTTAATCAACTCAAATACAGGATCTTGTGGAAATACAAGAAAAGATCTCAAAGTTAAGATTGCAAATAATAAATACCGTATTTTCATTTGTTTTTAAATATACATATTAAATAATTGACTACAAATATGCAAAATGATACGAAGAAAAAAAAGAACATATATAATTACTTTCTTTTTACCTGAATCAAAATGCTCTGAAAACTATCACTTTTCCTTTATCTATTTGGACTTCAAAAGAATTTCCATCAGCTTCATTCAAAGTTCCTTGCCACCAGGAAGATAAACTTCTTCCATCCAATGGGTATTTAAGTCCTTTTATAGTAAATTTGGTTTCAGGTGTAAGGCTAAACAATGATATTTGTTGTCTGGGAAAGCTTTCAAAAATTGTGGAACAAGACATCGGAACAAACACACCAAAATCAGTAATCATTTGGATTTTGGCAATATTCATATATTCTGTTAACAAAGAAATATTACCTAACGTATGATCTTCTCTTTTTCCGGTAGCTCCAAGAATAGATAATTCATTCCAACCATTTTCAACGGAAAAATGAACCGCTTTGGTTAGATCATTTATTTCCTGATCAGGATTGTATCGGAGATATTTAACATATTTCTTTTTTAATGACTCAGATAAACTATCTAAATCCCCCACAATATAATCAGGTTCTATTCCTATTTTAAGTAAAGATTTGGTAGCTCCATCGCAAACAATAATTCTTTCGGATTTTTTCAAGCAAGAAACAGGTATCTGATGTTTCGGAAAAGAACCGTCAGCCAATATAATCGTAGAAAAACCTTGTAACAGAGGAATCATAGTCTCATTTGTTTAAACATTGAACGACGCCATTGAAGTAATCCGACAAAAGACATAATAGCATAAATGAAATATAATACGGAAGTAGGATACAGTCTTAAATAATAATATAATCCAACAGAAAAAATATTGACAAATATCCAGACAAACCAATGATCTAATATTTTCCGTGCAACCATCCAAGAAGCAACCATACTTAATGCCGCCAATAAAGCATCCGGATAAGGAACTATAGAATCTGTCATTCGATCTAATAAGATCCCGATGAAAACGAAGAAAATAATAAAAATAAGGAATAGAAGCATTCCTTCTTTTAATTTTAAACGTCTAATTTTCAATGGATTATCTTCTGCCTGAGGGGATAATTTCCAACAATACAATCCGTATAAATTCACAAAAAGAAAATAAGAATTTAATACCATTTGGGCATAAATCTTCGATTGAAAAAAAATAAAAATATAAAACGCTGAACTGATTATCCCAATAGGCCACATTGTCCATCGTTCTTCAATTTCAAGAATCAAATAAGTCAACGCAAACAAAACTCCGATAATCTCTATAATATTTTCTTCAATCCAGGATAACATCAATTAATTGTGTTGGATAATCTATAATTATTTTAGCGCCATTCACTTTTAGTTCCTCTTTTGAACGAAATCCCCAGGCCGCACCTACAGAAAACATTCCAGCTGCGTTGGCAGTTTGCATATCAATTCCTGTATCTCCCAAGTACAATATATTTTCAGGAAGTAAATTCAACTTTTTGGCAATAAAAAAGGCAGAATCAGGAACCGGTTTTCGAGGAAAATCATTTGTTGCTCCCATGATAATATCAAAGTTCCAATTTTTTAGTAGCTTATCGCAAATAGGACGAGTTATCTCATCAGCTTTATTGGAAAGAACAGCCAATTTTATTTTATTCTCACTGAGATAATTTAATAAATCTTCGATTCCATCGTATAATCTTGTTTTATTCAAAAAATTATTCTGATAATCTTTCATGAGATATTGAAAACACTTTTCAATAGTTTCATCGTCTCTATTCTCTTTAGGGAGACAAGTAATTGTGAGATTTTTCAATCCTTCTCCAACAAAATATTTATAATCAACATAATCATGTATAGGAAATCCGAAATGAGATAATGCACGATTCATTGCATCTGCAATATCCATGATAGAATCGGCCAATGTTCCATCTAAATCAAAAAGGATTGCTTGATATTTGCTCATTTTATATTTTCTGAATGATTTCGCAAAATTACAGTATTTTTATTGAATGAAAACTCCTTTAGCATTTATTAATCATATAAGAAAACATAATATGAGAGAATTTTGATTAACAAACTGTTTTATCTTCTGTTTGATGATTAAATAGTAAAAATATCGTATTTTTGCCATTTAATTTATAATCATGGTTTTAAACTATATTTGGGTTGGATTTTTCCTCATAGCTTTTGTCATTGGCTTATTTAAAGTCATCTTTTATGGGGATTTGAATGTTTTCACAGAAATGATGAATGCTACGTTTTCATCGGCAAAAACAGCATTTGAAATTTCCATCGGATTAACGGGAGTTTTATCCCTTTGGTTAGGGTTTATGAAAATAGGAGAACGTGGTGGTATCGTTAATTTTTTATCCAAATTAGGCGCTCCTGTTTTTTCTCGTCTATTTCCTGGTATTCCAAAAGGACATCCAGCATCCGGATCTATTTTCATGAACATTGCAGCCAATATGTTAAATTTGGATAATGCCGCAACCCCTCTCGGATTAAAAGCTATGAAAGAAATGCAAGAATTGAATAAAAATAAAGAAACAGCTTCCGATCCCATGATTATGTTTATTGTGCTGAATGCTTCAGGTCTAACGATTATACCTATAACAATTATGGTTTATCGGGCACAAATGGGATCAGCTAATCCTTCCGACATTTTTATTCCGTTGATGATTGCTACATTTGTTGCCACACTTGCAGGACTTGCTTATGTATGCTTCCGTCAAAAGATAAACATATTCAACAAAGTCATGATGTCTTTTTTCGGAGGAATGATTCTTTTTATTATTGGAATTATTGCTTTAGTTAAACATTTCCCTCAGGAAAAAGTTTCTGTTTATTCCGCTTTCATCGCTAATTTATTCCTTTTTTGTATTATCCTTTGCTTTATTATTGCAGGAATAAGAAAAAAAATTAATGTATACGATGCTTTCATAGAAGGAGCAAAAGATGGATTCAAAACAGCAGTGATGATTATTCCCTATTTAGTTGCTATGTTGGTGGGAATTGCTTTATTCCGTGCTTCTGGTGCAATGGACTATTTAACCGGTGGAATCGCTGATTTTGTTAGATATTGCGGATTTCCTGTCGATTTTGTTCCGGCGTTACCAACGGCAATTATGAAGCCATTGAGCGGTAGCGGCGCCCGAGGAATGATGTTAGATGCCATGCAGACATACGGGGCAGATTCTTTTATAGGCCGTTTAGCAAGTATTTTTCAAGGATCTACCGATACTACTTTTTATTTAGTAGCCGTTTATTACGGAGCTGTAAACATTAAAAATACCCGATATACAATTAGTGGATCTTTAATCGCCGATTTATTCGGCGTTATTGCCGCTATTTTAGTTTGTTATTTATTTTTCGGATAAAAATAATATTATGCCTATTATTTATCAAGTAGAAGACATTGATTTCCCGAAAATCAAGCAATGGGAAACAAATATTTGGATCAAAGAAGTTGCTCATTTAAACGGAAAAAAAATCGATGAAATCAGTTATATTTTCTGTTCAGACAATAAAATATTGGAAATAAACAAACAATATCTTCAACATGATTATTACACAGATATTATTACTTTCGATTATTCAGAAGGAAATTCTATCTCCGGAGATATTTTTATCAGTTTAGATACGGTAAAAAGTAATTCACAAGAATATAATACCCATTTCATCGAAGAATTACACCGTGTTATTATTCATGGAGTTTTACATTTATGTGGATATAAAGACAATACTCCTGAAGAAGAAAAAATAATGAGAGAAAAAGAAAATGAAGCGCTGAATCTGATCAAAGATAAATTTTAACTGTTATATGACTTTTAATTATGATGTAATTGTTGTCGGAGCAGGACATGCCGGTTGTGAAGCTGCTGCTGCTGCTGCCAATTTAGGTTCAAAAACCCTCCTGATAACAATGGATATGAATAAAATTGCCCAAATGAGTTGCAATCCTGCTATCGGAGGAATTGCTAAAGGACAAATAGTTCGGGAAATAGATGCTTTTGGAGGACAAATGGGAATTGTCACCGATAAATCTGCTATTCAATTTCGCATGTTGAATCGTTCTAAAGGGCCTGCAATGTGGAGTCCTCGAGCACAAAGCGATAGAGCTAAATTTATTGAAACCTGGAAACAAACATTAGATAATACTAATAATCTTTTTATTTGGCAGGATACTGTTCAAGAAATCATCGTTGAAAACGGAGAAATTTGTGGAGTTAAAACTTCCATGGATGTAACATTTAAAGCAAAATCAGTAGTCCTTACCGTAGGAACTTTTCTCAATGGATTAATTCATATTGGAAAAACTCAATTCTCAGGCGGTCGCATTTCAGAACCTGCTTCCTTTGGAATTACTGAACAACTGGTTTCTTTAGGCTTTATTTCTGAAAGGATGAAAACAGGAACCCCTGTGAGAATCGACGGTAAAAGCGTAGATTTTTCTTTAATGGCAGAACAAAAAGGAGAAAATGATTTTCATAAATTTTCATATTTGGATTTTAAACCTCGTACCCTTAAACAACTAAGTTGTTATACCACTTATACAAATACCGAAACACATGAAGTACTTAGAAGCGGATTACAGGATTCTCCTTTATATAACGGACAAATTAAAAGTATAGGTCCAAGATATTGTCCAAGCATTGAAACAAAAATCGTAACTTTTTCCGATAAAAACGAGCATCAATTGTTTTTGGAACCAGAAGGAGAAAATACACAAGAATATTATTTGAATGGATTTTCATCTTCTCTCCCATTACAAATACAATTAAAAGCACTACAAACTATCCCGGCATTTAAAAATCTACATATTTATCGTCCCGGATATGCTATTGAGTATGATTTTTTTGATCCAAGACAACTAAAACATTCGTTGGAAACGAAGAAAATCAAGAATTTATTTTTTGCTGGACAAATTAATGGAACCACAGGATATGAAGAAGCGGGAGGGCAAGGATTAATTGCCGGAATCAACGCTCATATCAATTGCCATGGAGGAGACCCCTTTATTCTAAACCGAGACGAAGCGTATATTGGCGTTTTAATCGACGATTTAGTCACTAAAGGAGTGGATGAACCATATAGAATGTTCACTTCACGGGCAGAATACCGTATATTATTAAGACAAGATGATGCTGATATGAGATTGACTGAAAAATCTTATCATTTAGGATTGGCCAAACAAGATCGTTATGATTTACTGAAATCAAAAAAATATCAAATAGATCGTATCATAGATTTTTGTTCAGAATTCTCGATAAAACCGCAAAATATTAATGATGCATTAGAAAAATTAGGAACAAGTTCTTTAAAATATGGATGCAAATTGCGAGATTTAATTCTCCGTCCACAATTAAATATTTTTTCTACGGCAGAAATAATTCCAGCTTTTCATCAAGAATTAGATCAAATTACAGATAATAGAAAAGAAGAAATTATAGAAGCAGCAGAAATTATTATGAAATATGATGGATACATCCGTCGTGAAAAAATTATTGCAGAAAAAATCAATAGATTGGAAAATATTCGAATAAAAGGGAGATTTGATTACAATAGCATTCAATCTTTATCTACAGAAGCAAAACAAAAATTAACAGCAATCGATCCTGAAACATTGGCACAAGCCGGAAGAATTCCAGGAATTTCTCCCAATGATATAAATGTATTATTAGTTTTATTGGGAAGATAATAATTGGGGAAAGATAAAACAAACAGTATTATAAAATAAACAGTCAAAAAATGTGTTCCACGTGGAACAATTGGCAAAAATTTCAAACCATGAATATCGAACGCTTAAAACAAAACATGAGAAATGTACCTGACTTTCCTATAAAGGGGATTCAATTCAAAGATGTCACTACATTATTTAAAGATAAAAATTGTTTACAAGATTTATCAGATATACTTTTCGAAATATATAAAGATAAAAAAATTACAAAAGTAGTCGGAATTGAATCTCGGGGATTTATTATGGGACCAATTCTAGCTACCCGATTAAATGCAGGATTTATTCCTATAAGGAAATCAGGGAAACTTCCTGCTGCTGTTTACGAAGAATCTTATGGGAAAGAATATGGGAAAGATACAATTCAAATACATCAAGATGCTTTAGATGAAACAGATGTAGTTTTACTACATGATGATTTGTTGGCTACCGGAGGTACAATGGCAGCTGCTTACCAGTTAGTAAAAAGGTTCAATCCTCAAAATATATTTATCAATTTTATTGTCGAGTTAGAAAAACTCGAAGGAAGGAAAAATTTTGATAATCATGTAAATATAACAAGCCTCCTACAATATCCTATATAATTTACTCTTGTTATAAAATAAATGGACCATTATAAAGAACACTTAGAGAAAATCCTTTCCTTTCTTCCGGAAGAACCGGGATGTTATCAATATTTTGATAGTGAAGGAAAAATTATTTACGTTGGAAAGGCAAAAAACCTGAAACGGAGAGTAAGTTCTTATTTTAATAGGACACATGACTCTCACAAATTGAGAATATTGGTCCGTAATATTCGAGATATCAAATATATCGTGGTAAAAAATGAAGAAGATGCCCTTTTACTTGAAAACAGCCTCATCAAAGAACATCAACCTCGATATAATGCCATGTTGAAAGATGACAAAACTTATCCTTCCATTGTCATCAGAAATGAAATACTTCCAAGGATATTTGCCACGAGAAGCATTGTGAAAGACGGCTCAATGTACTATGGTCCCTACTCTTCAGTTCCAGCTATGAAAGCAATTTTACAAACAATTAAAAGTATTTATCCGCTTCGTACTTGTAAATATCCTTTTACTCCCGAAAATATTAAATCAAAAAAATATCCCGTCTGTTTACAATATCATATAAAAAACTGTTTGGGTCCATGCCAAGGTTATCAATCAGAAAAAGACTATTTGAAAAACATCACAGAAATAAAAGAAATTTTAAACGGAAATATTTCTAAGATCAGTAAGGGCATTTTAGAAGAGATGAAAATTCTGGCTGAAAATTTACAATTTGAAAAAGCCCAAGAGCTTAAAAAGAAATATGACCTAATTGAAAAATATAAAGCCAAATCAGAAATTGTTAATCCTAAATTGCACGATATTGACGTGTTTTCATACGATGAAAATGAACAATCAGCCTATATTAATTATTTACACATAATTTCCGGAACTATTGTACAAGGATATACTATCGAATATAAAAAACGATTAGATGAATCTAAAGAAGAAATATTTAGCCTGGGAATTATTGAATTAAGAACCCGATTTAAAAGTAAAACAAAAGAAATCATCGTTCCCTTTATTCCGGATGTGGAACTTGAAGGAGTCAGTTTTTCAATCCCCCAACGTGGAGATAAAAAAACTTTGTTGGACTTATCACTACAAAATGTTCGACAATATAAACTTGATCAACTTAAGAGGGCTGAAAAATTAAATCCCGAACAACGAACCACCCGTATTCTCTCTACCCTAAAAAATGATCTTCGCCTCCATGAATTACCAATACATATCGAATGTTTCGATAATTCAAACATACAAGGAAGTAATCCCGTTTCTGCATGTGTTGTATTCAAAAAAGCTAAACCTTCAAAAAAAGATTATCGCCATTATAATATTAAAACAGTAATAGGCCCGGATGATTTTTCTTCTATGTATGAAACCGTTTTTAGAAGATATAAAAGACTGATAGAAGAAGGATTAACTCTTCCTCAATTGATTGTAATTGATGGGGGGAAAGGGCAACTTCATGCAGCTACAGATGCATTAAAAGATTTAGGAATATACGGAAAATGTGCTATAATAAGTATTGCAGAAAAATTAGAAGAAATATACTTTCCTGAAGATTCAGTACCTTTGTATCTTGATAAGAATTCCGAAAGCCTTCGATTGATTCAACATATACGAGATGAAGCACACAGATTTGGGATTACTTTTCATCGTCAAAAACGTAGTAAACAACAAATTAAGTCAGAGTTAGATTCCATATCCGGAATTGGAGAAACATTAAAAATAAAACTCTTAAAACAATACAAAAGTGTAAAGAGAATCAAAGAAACTCCTGTTGAAGAAATAGAAAATCTAATTGGAAAAAAGAAGACAGAACTACTATTAAAGGGATTGAAAAAATGAGAGTTGTTATACAAAGAGTCAGTCAAGCATCTGTAAGGATTCATGAAAAAATTAAATCATCCATAAAACAAGGATTATTAATATTAGTTGGTATAGAAAATACTGATAATCAAGAAGATATATATTATTTATGCAAAAAAATCACTCAATTGAGAATATTTGATGATGAATCGGGAATTATGAATAAATCCATATTAGACATCAATGGAGAAATATTGGTTATCAGTCAATTTACACTACACGCCATCACAAAAAAAGGAAACCGGCCATCATACATCAAAGCTGCTAAACCTGAAATAGCTATTCCTCTATATGAATCTTTCTATAATTGCCTAAACAATTTGCTTGGAAAAGAAGTTAAAACAGGTGAATTCGGTGCAGATATGCAAGTAGAATTAATCAATAACGGCCCGGTAACTATTATTATGGACAGTCAAAACAAAGATATCTGATGAACAAAGAAATTACAATAGAACAAGCTCAAAACCAGGTAGATGAGTGGATAAAAACCTACGGAGTACGTTATTTCAACGAATTGACAAACATGGCTATTCTAACAGAAGAAATCGGAGAATTAGCAAGAATAATAGCGCGTACTTACGGCGATCAATCTTTCAAAAAAAGTGATGAAGCAAAAAATTTATCCGACGAAATGGCAGATATTCTATGGGTATTGATTTGCCTTGCTAACCAAACCGGAGTAGATCTTACGGAAGCATTTCAAAAAAATATGGAAAAAAAGACAAAACGAGATGGAAAAAGACATATTCAAAACAATAAACTAAATCAATAATGGATAAGTATCAAAAGGTATTCGACAAATTTTCCCAAGCTCCTAAAGACGAAGAAGTAACAAAAAAAGTAAATGAAATCTTAGAGAAACATTTCAAAGAAAATAATACTCCGGAAGTCATCAAATCTATATATAGTTATCTGGATTTAACATCTCTCTCTCCTATCGATTCCAAAGAAAGTATTTGGAAATTAGTTGAAAAAATCAATACTTTTGAAGAAACTCATCCCCATCTGAAAAATGTTGCTGCTATTTGCATATATCCCAACTTTACAGCAACAGTCAAAGAATCTTTAACAGAAGAGATTACCAAAATAGCAGTAGTATCAGGAGGTTTTCCTTCGTCACAAACATTCACGGAAATAAAAATTGCCGAAACTGCATTAGCGATTTCCGATGGCGCCGAAGAAATAGATATTGTTATCAACTTAGGAATGTTCTTTGAACAAGAATACGCAGAAATGTGCGAAGAAATCGAAGAAATCAGAGATGTATGTAAAGATGTTACGTTAAAAGTTATCCTAGAAACAGGAATCCTGAAGACAGCCCAAAATATCAAGAATGCAGCTATTTTAAGCATGTATTCAGGGGCCGATTTTATCAAAACATCCACAGGAAAAAATGGAGTAGGAGCTTCATTTGAAGCAGTATATGTAATGTGTGAAGCCATTCGGGAATATCATGTTCTGCACAACAAAAAAATAGGTGTAAAAGTAGCCGGGGGAATAAAAACTACAGAAGACGCTATAAAATACTACACAATCATAAAAAGCATATTAGGGAAAGAATGGTTATGTCCTGAATTATTTCGAATTGGAGCAAGCGATTTAGCAGACGATTTATTAAAATCTATTTAATTTTTTGGTTATTTTTTCCGCGAAATAATATAATCAGCTAACATCAATAAAGAATTTTTAGCTTGGCAATCAGGAAAGGTTGCCAATGCTTTTTTAGCCTCATCCGCATAAAAAAGCATTTTCCCACGGGCATACTCAATACCTCCGTTTTCTTTTGCAAATGCAATCAACATTTTAATATTTTCTTCAGAAAAATCTTTATCTCTAAGGACAGCCATTATTTTTTCTTGAGACGAGGTATTCTGTTGATTAATAGTATATAACAACGGAAGCGTTATTTTTCCTTCACGAATATCATTCCCAGTAGGTTTTCCTATTGCAGGATCATCATAATAATCAAAAATATCGTCCCTGATCTGAAAACACATGCCGATATTTTCTCCATAAGAACGTAAAGCCTTTGTTTGTATATCGGATGCATCGGAAGAAAGGGCTCCTATTTCCGTACATGCAGCAAAAAGCATGGCAGTTTTTTCCCTGATAACATTCAAATAACTATCCTCAGAAGTATTTAATTCCTTAACATTAGAAAGCTGGTTTAACTCTCCTAATGAAAGATATCTCCCTAATAGACTAAAAACAGAAAGAATTCTTAAATCTCCTATGGAAACAGCTTTTTGCAAAGAAACCGATAATATGAAATCTCCCGCCAAAACCGCTATTTTATTATCAAAAGCAGCATTTACAGATGGCATTCCTCTTCTCTTTTCTGTTTCATCA
>JAVBMM010000123.1:0-10655 GCA_031552425.1 Bacteroidales bacterium
GTAGAAATAAACTCCCGGAGGAGCATATTTTCCTCCGATTTTCCCATCCCATCCGGTAGCAGGATCGTTCCATCGGAAAATTTCTTTTCCCCAGCGGCTGAATATCCATCCGTTGAATTTTACGATGGATTTATAAGCTACCCTGAATTCATCATTTACTCCGGGAGAAGTTCCGGGAGAAAAGGCATTGGGAACTTCAATGAATGATTCTATGATTTTACATTCATAAGTACTAAATGTTGTACATTTAGATGTCCTGTCACTTACATCTAATCTTACTTGGTATGTTCCGCTTTTATCGAAAGTGTATCGTAAATTTTTATCGGTGTACCGCAAGATTGGATTAGTAGTACTTACATCTGTTTTATATACTGTCCATACAAAAAGAGCAGCTACAGGTTCATTAGCGTGTGAGGTAAAAGAAATAGTAGTGGGTGCGGAAAATCCTTCATTAGGCTTTATTTCATTGTCAGATCCATGATCTTCTATGGTTTCTTCCATCTTGACTGTTACGGCAACAGCTCTATATTCATCACTTAAGATATGATTATCCTGACCTAATTGTAAAGCATAATTATCAAAGATTTTGAATTGTGTATCTTGAAGGGTAGCTTTGATTTTATTAGTGAAAGCGCCGGAAGAAATAATAGAATTTGAAAGGATTTCCGTTTTATTAACAGGGGTATAACTTGTTTCGTCCCAAGTAGTATATGTGACTCCAAACTGCCTGTAAATAGAAACCCGTTCACCGGTATTTGTGTAAAAGTATACGCCCGGCTCTATGGCTTGTGTTGTTAATGTAGTATAAGAACATTCGTCATCGGTTTGAGGAATAGTAACAGATTGAAATTGAATGGGAATAGCTGTGTAATTCACAATCCAGGCATATTTTCCTACAGGATTTCCGTCGACAGTAATATAATAACCGAAATCGCTTTGCGCTCCGGAAAGTGTTGTTGAAGTTGCTCCGGGAATTAAAGTTGAAACTCCGGATGAATTATAACGATACCATTGAAAATTTCCGGAAGCCATGCCGGAATAAGAAACATTAGTCATTGAAGAATTAAGCAAAAATACTTCTATCGTTTGGTGCAACGGATCTCCATATCTTACGGAAGTTCCGCTTACAGTATATAGTTGTGCAAAAGTAACTGCGGAAAAAAACAAGTATATATAGACAAAAACAAGTATCTTTTTCATGACTTCAAAATTAATATTTTTTCCTATCTTTGCATCTTTCACAAGTTTAAATTTATGTTGAAGAGGCTTCTTTTTTTTGTTCTACTGGCTATAGCTTATTATAACAACGCAGAATCTCAGGAATCATTTTATCTACAGCCTGATTTTTCTAATCAAACAAATGGTTATTTCCTTCATACGGTAGAAAGTGGTCAGACTATATATGCCCTTTCTGTGATGTATAATACTTCTACAGAAGCTATTTATCTTCTAAATCCTGAAAGCAGAAACGGTATAAAGACAGGAGAAGTATTGAAAATTCCTCAAACTTCACCACGGGTCATTTATCATACCATCGAACCTAAAGAAACACTTTATTCTTTGTCTAAAAAATACAATATCTCCGGGGAAGATATTATAGAATCCAATCCTGGATTGTCTGTTCAGACATTTAATATCGGTAAAACAATATTGATTCCTGTATATAAAGAAATTTCTGTTGGTCCTGAAGGAAAAAACAAAAATGAATCTTCAGAAGTAGATGTAAATGCTTTGCTTCGCCAATCGAAGGTTAAACAAGATGTTAATGTAATTAAAGTGGCCTTATTGTTGCCTTTTGGAACGGTTGACCGGGATACAATGAATATGGGTCAATCTCAAAAATTTGTTGAATATTACGAAGGTTTTTTATTAGCATTAGATAGTTTGAAAAAAGTAGGAGTTTCAGTAACTCTTAATGTTTACGATATCGGACACAAGCCAAAAAGCCTTGAAAAAGTCTTAAATAATGAGGTTTTGAAAAATAATCATTTGATTATTGGTGGATCATCAGAGGAACAAATTGCAAAAATCTCCATGTTCTCTAAAACTCATGAGATTCGTTATGTGATTCCTTTTACGTCAAAAAATGATGAAACGATGCTTAATCCATATATTTTTCAATCTAATCCTCCTCAATCTTATTTATATTCAAAAGTTTCAATGGCGTTTGTAAAGAAATATGATGATTATAAAATTATTTTTGTCGATATGGGAGAAATGAATGATAAAGCAGATTTGCTTAAAATCATGCAATCAGATTTATCGGCGAATAAACGTCAATATCAAAAAATAACGTACAATCCTTATTCGTTTAGTTCGGATATAAAGAATGCATTGGGTAGTTTGGATAAAAATGTCATCGTATTGTCTTCCGGAAGTTCGGATGCTTTAATGAGGATTGTTGCACCTTTACGTATGATGAGAGATGTAGGCTCTTCGAAAAATGTTTCTTTATTCGGCTTTCCTGAATGGCAAACGTATATCAAAGATTATATGGATGATTTCTTTTTGTCAAATACCTGTATTTATTCTATCTTTTATGCAAATAATACACAAAAAGAGGTACAATCTTTATATAGAAATTACAGGGGATGGTATGGAAAAAATATGATTAATTCTTATCCTAAATATGGATTGTTGGGTTATGATACGGGAATGTATTTTTTGCAAATGATTTATCGGTATGGAATTAATTTTGAGTCTTCTTTAGACAAAATGCAGTATAAAAGCTTACAAACCGGTTACCAGTTTACCAGGGTAAATACATGGGGTGGATTCATTAATACAAATTTATACTGGATTGATTTTCAACCAGATTACACTATCAAAAGAACGATAGCCAAATGATGAGAAAAATCTTGTTTCCTAGTTTATTATTGTTCCTTTTTTCAAGTTTTTCGATTAAGGCACAGGACGTTTTTCTTCCTGAATTATCTTTTGGAGTTAACGCTGGAATGACAATTTCTCATATCAATTTTAATCCGAAAGTTTCTCAGGGAAATTTAAGCCAGTTTGAAGGAGGACTTAGTTTTAGGTATATCACAGAAAAGCATTTTGGTTTACTGGGAGAGTTGAACATATCTCAAAGAGGATGGAAAGAGGAAAAAGATTCTATTCCTGATCATCGTTATACAAAATCATTGCTTTATGCGGAATTACCTTTGATGACGCATATCTATTTTAATTTGGGATCTCGTATGCGCCTATTGTTTAATTTAGGGCCTCAAATTGGTTATCTTTTATCTGAACGAGTGTTAGATGAAAATGTAATATTAGATCCCGGAACGGAAAATGATCCCCCAATTCAATATACTACTCCTATTCAACATAAATTCGATTGGGGAATTGTAGTAGGAGGAGGCGTGGAATTTCGTACGGGACTTGGTCAATTTATTGCAGAAGCAAGATATTATTATGGACTCTCGGACATATATAAAAATGGAACAAGTGAATATTTCTCTACTTCTTCTAATCAAGTCATCAACTTAAAATTGACTTATTTTTATCGACGTTAAGAAGCTTTGTTAGAGTCTCTCAACAGTTTTACCAATACTTTTCAACTAAACTTTTCATTTCAGGATAAGCTGAATCTTCATCTTTGTATTGGTTTTTTAGTTGAAGTAGTTCTTTTTTTAATTGCTTAATGATGGATTGTTTGGAAGGATTTTGGTATTGATTTTTCATTTCTGCACGGTCTTCTTTCAAATCGTAAAATTCCCAAGTGGGAGGAATAACTGTCTTTCCTGTTCCTTTCATATTTAAAGGAAGCCCGTAATTGAAAATCAACTTATGGCGTTCAGTCCGTATCCCGTAATTAGCTGTTACATGATGAGAATTGTCATTATGCATCCAATAACGGTAATACATGCTTTTTCTCCATTTTAAAGGAGCTTTTCCCAAAAGATTTGAACGAAAGCTTTCTCCCTGCATTGAAACAGGTTTGGGAATGCCTGCAAAGTCTAAGAAAGTTGGTGCAAAATCCACATTGATAATAATATCTTTATTGATGCTTCCCGGTTTGAGAGCTTTCGGATAACGAATTACAAATGGCATACGTAATGATTCTTCATACATCAAGCGCTTATCAAAAAATCCATGTTCTCCAAGAAAAAAACCTTGATCGGAAGTGTAAACAACAATTGTGTTTTCTGTGAGTCCATTGTCATCCAGAAATTGTAGGATTTTTCCAACATTTTCATCTATTCCGGCAATACATCTTAAGTAATCTTTGATGTATAGTTGGTATGCCCAATGTCGTTTTTCATTACGACTCATATTTGCCGGAATCATAGTTTTTAAGTCCGTTTCATTCATGTCTTCCAAACGAAGTCTGAGTCGTTCAGCTTGGGGACCTTTATCTGCATAATATTCCAGAATATTTTCCGGTTCGGGAATTTGTACATCTTTCAATAGCTCTTTGAAACGCTCTGCGGGTTGCCATGGACGGTGAGGAGCTTTGAAATGGCACATAAGGAAGAATGGTTCTTCTTTATTGGCTTCATTCATCCAACGGATAGCTTCTCCGGCAATTACGTCTGTTGAATGTCCTTCGTATATTTTCCTTTCGGCTTTTTCAAAATTTGTACCTTCCCATTCTCCTTTGGTGATAAATTGAGGGTCGTAATATCTTCCTTGTCCGGGTAATACATTATAGAAATTAAAACCTTCAGGTTCTGTCCCTAGATGCCACTTGCCTATAATTGCAGTTTGGTATCCGGCTTTTTGAAATTCTTTCGCCATGTTGGGATGGCCAGGTTGTAACTTGTCCGCCAAAGTATAAACTCCATTACATTGGCTATATTGTCCGGTCAAAATTGCAGCTCTGCTTGGGGTACTGATGGAGTTTGTTACAAAACAATTATCTAAACGAATTCCTTCGTTAGCAATACGGTCTATATTAGGGGTTGGTAATACATTTTTTAAGATTCCACCATAGCAGGAAATGGCCTGAGATGCGTGGTCATCTGCCATGATATAAAGAATGTTTGGCCGTTGCTGTTCCGGATTTTTTTGTTGTCCGGCGATTGTTGCCGGAAATATAACTACTGTTCCTATCAATATTGATGTGCTTTTTATCATCGGTATAATTGATTAATGAACGACAACGAGCTAAATTTACCTGATTCTATCCAAAGATTTTATCAATTTTTCATCTTTTCGTATGGATCGAATAGCCAATAAATTGAAAATGATTGCTATGATTGGAAACGATAGGGCGATGGCAGGTTGTATTTTACAATCTTTCAGGAAAGAAAAATAACTGAAAAAGAAAACTCCGTATATTAGAATCATCTGAAAAATATTGATGATAGACAGGCGGATTTGTAAAGCTCTCTTTTTATATAGGGAAATGGATATGAGGGCATTGAGAATGACTGTTGAAATAATAGTAAAAGTACCCCATGTTGAGCATACGATTATTCCTTTTTGAATAATTGCTTTTGAGGTAAACACCATTTCTTCAGCATATCCCAAAGGCATAAACAACATCGCCAGCATCAAGCCGGCGATAAGAAGTAAATATATTGTTTGTATTCTTTGTATCATGAATCAAAATTTATCTTTTTCCTTGGCAGGGTTCCGATAGTATATCTCATCTTCAACAAACTCTTGCGTTGCAATTAATGTGGCTTTGGGAAGTCTTTCGAAATACCTTGAAATCTCAATTTGCTCACGGTTTTCAAATACTTCTTCCAGATTATCGTTGTAAGAAGCAAATTCTTGTAGTTTTTTCTCTAAATCCTGCTTCATTTCTACACTGATTTGATTAGCTCTTTTACCGATAATTCTTACAGTTTCATACACGTTTCCTGTTTCAGCCGACAAAGACATCAAATCGCGGGTTATTGTCGTGGCAGGGGCATTTGTTTTTCTGTAGTCCATAATTTTATTTGAATTTTAATTGTTTTCTCCGATTTCTTTCTTTGATTTTTCGTAATACTTCGTAATTTGCTTGATATGTTTTCCTTCGGGAAATTCATTTACATAAGCATAATAATCATCTAAAACATCACGATAACGTAAAGCCTTTTTTTCTTGTATACTTTGTTCTGCCATGTCAAATTTAGCACTGGCAGAATAAAACATAAAATCTTCTCTATATTTTGAATATGGATAAGTTTTTAACGCATTTTGGGCGTAAACAACACAAGATTGGTAGTTATTACCCATGTAATTTCCTAAATTGTAATATAATTGGGTAGCCAATAACTCTTTTAAAGCAAGTTTTTCCTGTAATTCGAACAAAATACGTTGAGCTTCATCTTTTCTTCCGCTTTGTGGAAAATATTCCAAAAAGTCTTGAAATTGATTAAGAGATTTATATGTTTGTGTTTGATCCAAACGTACATCCGGAGAATCCAAATATAGTCCGTAAGCGCTATAGTAGCGGGCTAACTCTGCATATTCCCCTTTAGGATAAGTAACAAAATACTTCATAAAGTATTCTGAAGCGGTAATGTAATCTTTTTGTCCGTAATAACTTTGTGCTAAAAGATATAATGATTCTTCCGCATGGGAAGTTCCCTTGAAAATAGTTACAAGGTCTTCCAATAAAGTAGCTGAACGGTTGAATTTTCCTTCGTTGAAATACTTTTTTGCATATTGATAACGTACCTCCAAGTCAGGATTTTTCAATACTTTATTGTATTCTCCGCATGCAGACAATAAAATAGGTATCAAAAGAAAATAAATAATTCTATACTTCATTTTCCCGAATTTTAGCATGCAAAGATAGTTATTATTGCTTGAAATATACATTAAGAGCAGTGAATTAAGATTTATTAACCGGTTTAGAATTTATATAACTCACTTGCGGCTAAGAGCTCCAGTTTGTTTTTCGTAAGCACTTCAACACATTTATTTATGTCGTCCGGGCGAATGATTACGCGAGCGGTTTCTCCTCCGGCAAAAGCGTACATGTATTCAACGAAAATGCCGGCGTTAGTCAAAATAGTCATGGCGCGCCCTAAAGAACCGGGTTCATTGGGGCATTCTAAGCAAACGACATCTGTAACGCTTACAGCATATAACTTTCCCTTTAATATTTCTTTTGCTTTTTCCGGATCGGAAACAATCAAACGGAGTATGCCAAAGTCTGAATTTTCAGCTACAGTAAATGCAGTCATATTAATTCCAGCTTCTCCCAAAAGATTGGCCACTTCTGTAAAACGACCTTTCTTATTTTCTAAAAAAATAGATAATTGTTTGATTAGCATTTTCGTATGTTTTATTTGAGTTTTCTTTTATCTATTACTCGTTTAGCTTTTCCTTGACTTCGTTCCAAACTTCTGGGTTCTACTAATTTAATATCCGGGGCAATGCCGATTACGTTTTGCAGGCGGTGCCTGATTGTCTTTTTTAATTCAAGCATTTTATTAATTTCATCGGAATAAAATTCTTCTTTCATTTCTACTTGAACTTCAAAAGTATCTAAATTGTTCACACGATCTACATATAACATGTAGTGTGGTTCAAGTTCCAGCATTTCGCAGATAACTGATTCTACTTGGGATGGAAACACATTGACTCCACGTATGATTAACATGTCATCGCTTCTGCCTAATATTCTTCCCATTCTTACTGAGGTTCTTCCACAAGTACATTTTTCGTAATTCAAATAAGTTAAATCACGTGTTCTGAATCGAATAAGAGGCATTCCCTCTTTTGTAAGCGTTGTGAATACTAATTCTCCTGTTTCTCCCGGTGCAACAGGTTCCCCCGTTTCAGGATTGATAATTTCCGGAAAAAAGTGATCTTCACATAAATGTGTTCCGTTTTGATGTTCACATTCATGTCCTACACCCGGACCGATAATCTCGGTTAATCCGTATATATCGTAGGCTTTTATTCCTAATTTTTCCTGTATCTCCAAGCGCATGGATTCAGTCCAGGGTTCTGCTCCGAAAATACCGGTTTTTAATTTGAATTCTTTGCGTTCGATGCCGGAATCCTTCAAAGCATCGGCCAGATATAATGCATAAGAAGGAGTACAAGCCAATCCGACTGCTCCAAAGTCGTGCATCAACATGATTTGTTTTTCCGTATTTCCACTTGACATTGGAATAACAGTTCCTCCGATGGTTTCTACGGCATTATGCACACCTAATCCTCCGGTGAATAATCCATACCCATAAGATACTTGGATGACATCGTTTTTACCAAGTCCGTATGCCGTAAGACAACGAGCTCCAACTTCATTCCAAATATTCAAATCTCCTCTGGTATACCCTACAACGATAGGTTTTCCTGTCGTTCCGGAAGAAGCATGTAGCCGAACTATTTCCGACATAGGAGTACAAAGTAAACCAAAAGGATAATAATCTCTTAAATCTTTTTTTGAAGTGAATGGTAATTTTGTGATGTCTTCTATAGAATTTATATCTGAAGGAGTAATATCTATTTCCTGCATTCTTTTTCTATATGATTCACAATTGTGATACACTCTCTCCACTACTTTTTTCAATCTTATCCCTTGGAGTTTTCGCAAATCTTCACGAGACATGCACTCCATCGTCTCATTCCAAATCATATTTTTGTCTGTCGTTGAATTTTATATTTTGTATAAATGGATGTTGAATCAATCTTGCTTGATAAGCAATTATTGTATTACTTGTTTTAATGCTCCTGTTTCCGGATAAAATAAAATTTTTACCGGAGCTTTTTTATCTTCAAATATGTTGGGAAGAAGTGTTTGTGTTTCCCCAAATTGAGAAATAAGAATCTCTCCCGAATGAACGGTTTGAGTACCGGATATAATTTCAATTGAAGCTTTTCCCGGAACACAATATATTACTCCTTTAGGATTAGCTTTCTCTTTAGCCATTTTTTCCAATTCTTTCGGATCGGTGATTTCCGGTTTTTTGTTTTGATTTTTCAGGTTGATATAAACGGGAACTCCACTTAAATCATCAGCAGGTACAATTCCTAAATGTTTTGAGAAACGGAAAATCACACGTTTTTCTATATCTCCTTCCGGAAATAAACTTGTTTTGAATGTTTGTTCTTCTGTAGTAACAGTCCCTTTGAATTGTTCTACTAATGCTTTTTCTTGTATTTCAAGTTGTTGCAAGATTAACTTCATGGCCTCTCCGTCGCGTGGAGCTTTTTCTGCTTCTCCGGTCAACATATCCATGCGACTTTCCCGCAACCGGTATATTTGTTTGGCAGAAATTTCTGCCATTTTTCCTACAGAACCGGCTTGTAAATATTCTTCTGTAAATACGGAATGGGCTGCCATTTGAGGTTTTTCAGTATTGTTTGTCTGAGGAATAGATACTTTCTCAGGTTGGTATTCAGTGTTGATTGTACATAATAACCCATCTCCCGTGAGATATGCAAACGGAGCTGTCGTTTTAGATTTGAATTCTATCAGATATTCTTGATTTTTATCAGGAATACCTTTGGATGAAACAGTTATTTCTTCTAACTTGTAGTACATTTGGTTTTCTGCGATAGCGTCATCTATTCCCAAATATTTTTTTGCATATTTGTAATAGGGACCTGCTTGAGATGTTACTTTGGAAATTTTAGCATGGATTGTTAATTCGGTTTTAGGTAAAAAATAAATCACTCCATAATCATTATTTTTTGTAGCAGTGACTTTGGTTACTTTGGTTTGGGCTGAAATTTCCAATGAACACAATAAGCAGGTAAGGCATAGTAATAAAATAGATTTTTTCATGAAATCATTATTTTAAAAATCGTTACAAATGTAGGGTTTTTTATTGAAATTATATCAAGTTTATTATCCTTTTTGAGCAGCTTCAAATGCCGCTTCGATGACCCGGATTACTTGTAAAGATTGTTCCGGTCTTACTATTAAGGGCATTCCATTTCTGATGACATCATAGATGTTGTTATAATATCCGGTGTAATTTCCCGGTTCTGTTTCAATTTTTCCACGGAAGTGTAATCCGTTTATTTCAGTATTCAAGATTCCCCAATCAGATTCAGGTTCCTTTCCCCAATCTTCGCTTAAAGGATTTCCTCCTTTTTTCAGATTTTCTTCTTGAGGATCAATACCATATTTTATGAAAGATCCATGTGTGCCGTGTAAAACATAGCGAGGAGTTTCTTCCCTGGCTAAATAGGTTGCTTTTAACGTAACTTTTACATCGGGATATATTAAACGGATATGGTAATAATCATCTATCTCTCCGTTAGTCCTCAAAGTGTCAATATCTGCTTGAACAGCTTCTGGGATGCCGAATAATACTAAAGCTTGGTCGATCATATGAGAACCCAGATTGAAAGTGATTCCTTTTCCTAAAGAAGCGGATTCTTTCCATGTGTTGGGTTGTATGAAATTCCTGTAGCGCATGTAGTTGGATTCAAATTCAACCAAACGCCCTAATGTTTGATTTTCGATAATTTTACATATAGTTAAAAAATCCCCATCCCACCTGCGGTTTTGGAAAACACTAAGCATCCTTTTCTTATGTTTTGCCAATGTAATCAATTCTTCTGCTTCTTCTGAAGTTTGAGTAAATGGTTTTTCTACCACTACATGTTTTCCGGCATTGAGGGCTTTTGTTATAAATTCGACATGGGTATAATCCGGTGTGTTGACTATAATTAATTCAATGGAATCGTCAGTTAACAGATCATCAAAAGAACGAACGGATTGTATGCCCGGATAAATCATTCTGACTTCA
>JAVBMM010000138.1:0-13283 GCA_031552425.1 Bacteroidales bacterium
TTGCCGCTTTAGAAGTTACCAACGATATTACAAAATTAAAAGATGTGGATGTTGCATTGCTATGTACACCCACAAGGAGTGTAGAAACATTTGCCAAAGAGATATTATCTTTAGGAATTAATACAGTAGACAGCTACGATATACATGGAGGAATAGTTAATCTTCGCAAAGAATTAGATCAAGTAGCAAAAAATAATCATTCCGTAGCCATTATTTCCGCCGGTTGGGATCCGGGAAGCGATTCCATGGTAAGGGCATTATTGGAAGCTTGTACTCCACAAGGAATTACCTACACAAACTTTGGCCCGGGAATGAGTATGGGACATACGGTAGCGGTAAAAGCAATCAAAGGAGTAAAAGCCGCTTTATCTATGACAATCCCGTTAGGAACAGGCGTTCACCGCCGGATGGTATATATTGAGACGGAAGACGGATACGATTTTAAATCCGTAGCCGAAAACATAAAATCCGATGATTATTTTGTACATGACGAAACACATGTTTTTCAGGTACCTTCCGTAGATGCCTTGAAAGATATGGGACATGGTGTAAATCTTGTTCGCAAAGGTGTTTCCGGACAAACGCACAATCAATTATTCGAATTCAACATGAAAATAAACAATCCGGCATTAACCGCACAAATTTTGGTTTCTTCTGCCCGGGCAAGTTTCAAACAACAGCCTGGAGCATATACCATGATCGAAATACCATTGATTGATTTGCTTCATGGTGAAAAAGACGATTTAATTAAAAAACTAGTATAATGCTATCATTCATTACTTGGGATGTAAACCCTACCTGGTTTCATTTCCCGGATGCTTTACCTTTATTAGGAGGAAGAGAAGTTCGTTGGTATGGATTTTTGTTTGCAACAGGCTTTGCCTTAGGAGCCTGGATAGTGAATAAAATATGGAAACATGAAAAGTTAAACGACGAATGGTTCGATAAACTTTTCATTTATGTTTTTATTGCCACAGCTGTCGGAGCCCGTTTAGGTCATTGTTTATTTTACAATCCTGAGTATTATCTTGCCCATCCCTTGGACATATTAAAGGTCTGGGAAGGAGGATTAGCCAGTCACGGAGGAACTATCGGAATCATCATCGCCGTATACATTTTCTCAAAAAAAGTTACCCATAAAAGTATGTTGTGGACTTTCGACCGCTTGGTCGTTCCCGTCGGTTTAGTCGCCGCATTCATCCGCATGGGAAACTTAATGAATTCAGAAATATATGGGCATCCTACTAACCTCCCCTGGGGTTTTCGTTTTGTCCGTTCTGTAGAATGGATAAAACCACCCTGTAATGCACTACCTTGCCATCCTACACAAATATATGAAGCAATATGTTACCTGATCACATTTTCTATATGTATGTGGTTATATTGGAAAAAAGATGCAGTGAAAAAAGAAGGCTTAATTTTCGGCGTTTTCCTGATCGGAATATTTTTGTCCCGTTTTTTTGTAGAATTTCTTAAAAATAATCAAGAAGATTTTGAAGCCAGCATGCTCCTTAATATGGGACAATTGCTGAGCATTCCTTTTATAATTGCAGGAATCTGGTTAGTATTCCGGGCATTGAAAAAGGGAGAAAGAAATAAGAAGTCTGAAGTAAAAAGCAGAGAAGTAAAATAACAGTTGAATGAAATGAAACCTGTAGAAATAAAAAAAGACATATATTATGTAGGAGTGAATGACAGGACAAAATCACTGTTTGAAAACTTATGGCCTATACCGTCAGGAGTTTCATACAATTCCTATCTGATTAACAATGAAAAAACAGCATTATTTGATACTGTGGATATATGCTATTCAGATGTCTTTTTTGGAAAACTGGAAAAAGTCCTCAACGGGAAACCTCTTGATTACTTAATTATCAATCACATGGAGCCTGATCACTCAGGATCTATGGGATTATTAAGAGCAAAATATCCGCAAGTTGAAATTGTAGGAAATGCCCGTACATTAGAAATGGTAAAAGGCTATTATGGAATTACCGATGGAGTAAAAGCCATAAAAGATGGGGACGAATTATCACTAGGAAAACATCAATTGCAATTTTTCCTGACTCCCATGATACACTGGCCCGAAACCATGATGACTTATGAAAAAACAGAAAAAATAGTTTTTTCAGGAGATGCATTCGGGACTTTCGGAACGTTAGACGGAGGAGTTACAGACAAACAGCTTCACCCTGAACGTTATTGGGAAGAAATGATACGTTATTATTCCAACATTGTAGGGAAATATGGTTCTCCCGTTCAAAAGGCCTTGGCTAAGTTCTCCGGAACGGAAATTGAAATGATCTGTTCTACACACGGCCCTGTCTGGACAGAAAAGGAAAACATTGAAAAAGTAATTGCTTTATATGATAAATTGAGCAAGTACGAAGCCGAACCGGGAGTTGTTATTGCTTACGGAAGTATGTACGGACATACGGAACTTATGGCCGAAAGTATAGCTACTGAATTAGCAGGACAAGGAGTCAAAGACATTGTGATACATAATATTTCGAAATCCAACCATTCATATATACTGAAAGATATATTCAAATACAACACCTTGATTTTAGGATGTCCTACATATAACAATAAATTGTTTCCTGAAATGGAATACCTGATTTCCAAGATAGAAGGAAGAGAAATAAAAAATCGGAACTTAGGATACTTCGGTTCCTTTTCTTGGGCAAGTGCTGCTGTAAAACATTTATCTGCATTTGCAGAAAATTCCCAATGGAACATTATCGGAGAACCTGTTGAAATGAAACAGGCACCTGATGCAACCACAGAAGAAAAATGTATTGCCTTAGGAAAAGCAATAGCAGATATTTTGGCATCTTCCCCGGAAATAAATATGAGAGTTTGAAGATTTTAATATTAAAATAAGACTACGATGAGATTAATTATTCAACCAAATTATGAAAAATTGTCATCATGGGCTGCTAATTATGTAGCTGCGACAATTAAGAAAGCAAATCCAAGCAAAGAAAAACCGTTTATATTGGGACTTCCCACAGGATCTTCACCTTTAGGAATGTATAAAAGTTTAGTTGAATTATATAAAAAAGGAATGGTCTCTTTCAAACATGTTATCACTTTCAACATGGATGAATATGTGAACCTTCCTAAAGATCATCCGGAAAGCTATCATAGTTTCATGTGGAATAATTTCTTCTCTCATATCGATATTCTTCCTGAACATGTCAATATCCTGAATGGTAATGCTGCTGATCTGGATGCCGAATGTATCGCCTACGAAAAAAAGATAAAAGCTGCGGGTGGAATAGATTTATTTTTAGGAGGTATTGGTCCTGACGGACATATTGCATTCAACGAACCGGGTTCTTCCCTCTCTTCCCGTACGCGGATAAAAACGTTGACAACAGACACGATTATTGCTAATTCCCGTTTCTTTGACAATGATGTGAACAAAGTGCCTAAAACAGCGCTTACAGTAGGTGTAGGAACAGTTATGGATGCTAAAGAAGTGCTTATCGTAGTAAACGGGCATAATAAAGCAAGAGCGCTTTACCATGCAATAGAAGGAGCTGTTAACCACATGTGGACAATCAGTGCGTTACAAATTCATCCAAAAGGTATTATTGTGTGCGATGAAGCTGCAACTGATGAATTAAAAGTAGGAACTTATAAATATTTCAAAGATATAGAAAAAGACCATTTAGATCCAGAGAAATTGTTGTAATAAATATAGAAGTCGTCTAACTTTTTAAATTAAATATCTTAGTATTTTTCTTAACGCCATTTGCCCGAGGCCGTTATTTACCCCTTAAATAAGGGGTAAAGGGTTCTTACCTTACTTTCAAAATGCTGTCCGAAGCGAGTTGAGCGTAGCGAGCGAGCAAGTTCATTTTGACAAAAGCGCCTTTTTTGGTTACTTTTTTGGCGCAGCAAAAAAGTAATAAAGAAGTTTATATCTTTCCAAAATCAGCACACAAACTGTACAGAATTTACTTTTTAATTCTTAATTTCCACCTCATTTTTATAATTCTTTAATAAATTTCCGGACAGAAAATTAGCCGAAAAAATATCGGAGAAAACATATATGCGTTTTTATGCTATTTAGGTGAATTTTTTATATAGTAGGGCTTCACATATCATATAGTAGGACTATATGACCTTTATAGTAGGACTATAATGCTTCTACAGTCCTACTATATTTTATTAAAAAAGGGAAGGTTTTTGTATGAAAAAGGTACAAAAAAAGGCCGGGAAAAATGTTTCCAAGCCTTTTCTCTCACAAGTTGATGTACCTGTGACATTACCGTAGAGATACGGTTTATGTGTTTTTATTTGGGTTCTTCCGGCTTCCTTACCGGCGAACAGCTGTATGACATAATTGAGGCTGCAAATATAAGTACCGGGAAGGATAATTTATTGTATTATTCCAACATCTTATTCCACTATTTCGACCAAAAACTCACTTTGTTCGCATTAAGTTACTGTAAACTTGCTCAGCAAGCTGTGAACAGAGAACAGAAAGGTACCATTTTGTGTGCGATGATACTGCTACCGATGAAAAGAAATATGTTGTAAAATTTACACATATTTCTTTTTTTTATTTATCTTTGTTTTCATACAGTTAACAAATAAAAAGACACTATCTTATAAAAAAATGATTAAACCATGAAAACTCAAATAAAACGATCTATCATGAATATGCTTTTTTATACACTTATGATAGGGTGGCTGATTATTGGATTCAATACAAATGCTCAAAATTCATCCAATATGGGAAATACCGATAATGATAGTATTGTTAGTGTACCATATAAAAAGCCGCATTTCCCGGGAGAAGATAGAGGACTTCATAAATATCTTCGGGAAAATCTTATATATCCGGAAATTGCAAAGCAAAATAAAATAGAAGGACGTGTAGTATGTAAATTCATCGTCAAAGAAGATGGGAAAGTAGATGATATAAAAGTCGTGAAAAGTATAAGCCCTGAACTAGATGAAGAAGCAATCAGGGTAATTAAACTTATGCATGAGTGGATTCCGGCGGAAAAAGAGGATGGAGAAAAAGTTACTTCATATTGTATGATGCCAATCAAGTTTATACTTGGAGAAAATAAACCACCCGAAAAAGAAACCGTTTTAGAAGAAAATAAAAAAATGCCATCTTTCCCCGGAGGAGACAGCAGCCTTATGGAATTTCTCAAACGGAATATAGTATATCCCAGATCTGCAATGGAAGAAAAAATTGAAGGTAAGGTTGTTTGTAGGTTTGTTGTTGATAAAAATGGGAAAATCGGCAATATAAAAGTTATTGAAAGTGTAAGTCCTGCGTTAGATGATGAAGCTGTCAGGGTAATCAAAAAGATGCCCGAATGGACTCCCGGAGAAAAAAATGGAGAAAGAGTTACAGTATATTATAGGCTCCCCATCAGATTTAATTTTACAAAAAACAACAATGGTGAATGTATCGGATGTAGAAACCGTTAAGAAAACAATATCATGAAAACTCAAGTGAAAACTTTCATTGTAAATATATTTTCTTATATCCTTTTTGGATTGTTAATAGGACAATCTTTCGTGGCGAAAGCAAGCGTTCAAAATTTACCCAACATGGGAAATTCTGATAATGACAGTATTGTCAGTATGCCATATAAAAAACCACGTTTCCCGGGAGAAGATAGAGGACTTCATAAATATCTTCGGGAAAATCTTACATATCCGGAAATTGCAAAGCAAAATAAAATTGAAGGACGTGTAGTCTGTAAATTTATCGTCAGAGAAGATGGAAAAATTGATAATATAACAATCATAAAAAGTATAAGCCCTGAATTAGACGAGGAAGCAATCAGGGTAATTAAACTCATGCCTGAGTGGATTCCGGCGGAAAAAGAGAACGGAGAAAAAGTTACTTCATATTGTATGATGCCAATTAAGTTTATACTTGGAGAAGATAAACCTCCCCTAAAAGAACCCTTGACAGCAACTGAAAAAATGCCATCTTTCCCTGGAGGAGAAAAAACTCTTATGCTATATCTTAGTAAAAACCTACAATACCCGGAATCTGCATTAAAAGATGGTATTGAAGGCCGTGTAGTATGTAGATTTGTTGTTAAGAAGGATGGAAAGATTGATGATGTCAAAATTATGAGAAGCTTAAGTCCTGATTGTGACAGGGAAGTAATCAGATTGATGGAACATATGCCTGAGTGGATTCCGGGAGAAAAAGATGGAGAAAAAGTTGCAGTATATTTCTCCATGCCAATCAGGTTTAGTCTTGAAAAAAAAGACAAGGATGATTTTTTAAAAAATGATTTTGGAAAGAGTAGAAACGGATGTATCGGATGTAGTCGCTAAAAATCAATAAATTCCCCCTTCCCTTGCCGGATGATTTCAGGTTCATCTCCCCGGCAATCTATGATGGTGGAAGGTTCAATACCTCCAAATCCGCCATCAATAATTATATCGGCGATATTTTCATATTTTTCGGCTATTAATTCCGGGTCGGTAGTGTATTCGATCACTTCGTCTTCATCATGTATAGACATAGTGAGGATGGGATTTCCCAATTCTGAAACCAACGTACGAATAATATTATTGTCCGGGATACGAATGCCTACTTCTTTTCTGTTTTTATAAATTTTAGGAAGATTAGTGGTTGCATTCAGAATAAAAGTAAACGGTCCGGGTAAATTCTTTTTCATCAGTTTGAAAGTGTTATTATCCACTTTGGCATATTCACTGATATTACTTAAATCGTAACAGATAATGGAAAGGTTGGTTTTTTGCGGATCAATCTTTTTAATCTTACAGATCTTTTCCACCGCGCGGACGTTCAAAGCATCACAACCAATAGCATATACCGTGTCCGTAGGATAGATCACTAACCCACCGTCACGTAGGATATTTACTACACGTGAAATGTCCCGGATATTAGGATTCTCAGGATAAATTTTGATCAGCATAAAAGACCATCCATTTTTATTTCCACGCAAAGGAACAAAATATTTTTCATAAAATAATTAGGCTCGTTATCCTTCACCATCATCGAAAGAATAACGAGCCTTTATGATTAGTCAATAAAACTTATCCGTAGATAATTTTTCCGGATTCGTCCTTAAATTCATCCAAGCTCTTGCTGTATTGATTCATTGCCCGGAGACTCATTCCCATAGAAGAAAATCCACCATCGTGATACAGGTTTTGCATAGTAACTTTTTTGGTCAAATCCGAAAACATTACGATACAATAATCTGCACATTCATCAGCATTAGCATTACCAAGCGGCGACATTTTTTCGGAAAAATCCAATAAATTTTCCATTCCCTTCACTCCGCTTCCGGCAGGTGTCATGGTAGGAGATTGTGAAATAGTATTCACACGCACACCCTTTTCTCTACCATAAATATATCCGAAACTACGGGTAATGGATTCTAACAGAGCTTTGGCATCTGCCATGTCATTATACCCGAAAAATGTCCGTTGGGCCGCCACATAAGATAAAGCTAATATAGATCCCCCATCAGAAATAGCGTCCATTTTTTTTGCTACCTGCATCATTTTATGAAAAGAAATAGCAGAAATATCTAATGTTTTTCCCAATAAATCGTAATCCAAATCGTCATAAGTTTTTCTTTTACGAACATTAGGTGACATTCCTATCGAATGCAATACAAAGTCAATTTTTCCCCCAAGGATTTCAACTGATTTAGAAAAAACCATTTCCAAGTCTTCTACACTAGCAGCATCTGCAGGAATAATTTTTGCGTTTAATTTTTCGCTTAAAGCGTTTACGTCTCCCATTCTTATTGCCATAGGAGTATTGGAAAGGGTAATTTCAGCACCTTCCTCCACTGCTTTCTCTGCAACTTTCCATGCAATAGATAAAGAATTCAATGCACCGAATATGGTACCTCTTTTACCTTTTAATAAATTATAAGACATGTTTATATAAAATAAAAATTATGGCACAAAAGTAGTATTTTTGTGCAGCATATAAAACATTTTTATGAACTTTGTTGTCTATATAAATAGATAAATGTTCAATATTCCAAAAAATGAGTGAAACCATACAGCTTATTCTCACCTTCATATATTCACTTACCATTATTGGTACGGTGGTAGTGGTAATTTCTGAAAATAGGAATCCTATTCGTACATTGTCTTGGGTAATGATCCTTATTTTATTACCTGTAGTGGGATTGATTTGTTATTATTTTTTTGGACAGGATACCCGGAAAATGAAAAACATTTCTGTAAAATACCAGAAACAAATAAAAAAACATTCATTTGACAAGATACTTACTACCGATAAAACCAAAATATATTCCAAATACTTGCCGTTAATGTCTTTGCTGGAAAAAACAAGTAATTCTCCCGTTTTATATGGAAGCGAAGTAGAAATTATCATCAAAGGATCACGGAAATTTGCAGCATTGATGACTGATTTAGAAAATGCCAAACATCATATTCATATGGAATATTTCATTTTTTACAATGATGAAACCGGAAATATGGTAAAAGAAATGTTGATGAAAAAAGCTTCTGAAGGTATAGAAGTCAGATTTTTATATGATAATGTCGCCAATTGGATGGTTCCTGAAAAATACTATCAGGAAATGACAAAATCCGGTGTACAAGTTTCTTCTTTTATGGAAGTAAAACTGGCAGCTTTTCATAGTAAAGTGAATTATCGCAATCACAGAAAAGTGGTGGTAATTGACGGTAAAATAGGATACATGGGAGGAATGAATGTCTCTAATAATTATAATGATGCTGATTTTGCATGGCGTGACACTCACATAAGAATCTCCGGTAAAGGAGTTCACGGATTACAAGTAACCTTTTTGACAGATTGGTGTTCTTCCGGTAAACCCTTGATTAAAGATAAAATATATTATCCGGAATGTGACCCACACACCAATAATTTGATGCAAATTTCTACCGGAGGGCCTGTTTCTGACTGGCAAAATTTATTATTAGCCACAGTTCAGATTGTTACTAACGCAAAAAAATATGTGTATATACAGACTCCTTATTTTTTACCAACGAATTCTTTATTACAAGCACTACAAATTACTGCATTGGGAGGGGTGGATATTCGTTTGATGGTTTCTAAAAAATCAGATTCCTCTTATGTTGATTGGGCTTCAAAATCATATTATGAAGAACTTATGAATTCCGGATTGAGAATATACGAATTACAAGATCAATTTATACATGCCAAAACGATGGTAGTTGATGATTTTATTTCTGTAGTAGGATCAGCCAATATGGATTTCAGAAGTTTTGAGTCTAATTTCGAAATTAATTGCTACATGTATGACAAAGATATTTCTCTCAAAATGAAAGATATTTTTATCAAAGATATGAAAGGTTGTAAAATAATCGAACTGAAAGAGTGGAAACAACGTCCCTGGTATAAAAAGATTTTAGAATCGGTAATGAGATTGTTTGCTCCTTTAATGTAAACTACTAGGAACTTATTCTTTAAAATATACTCGTTTTACCCTCGGTGAAACAGAAGTAAATATTTCATAAGGGATCGTTTTTAATTTTTCTGCAACAGAAGTCACCGGAATTTCTTTACCAAAAACAATTACGGCGTCTCCTTCTTTAGCTTCTGCATCAGTGACATCAATCATCGTAATATCCATACAAACATTACCGACAATAGGGCATAAAGTTCCATTTACCCAAAACTCTCCGATTCCATTTCCTAATTGCCGGTCGATTCCGTCAGCATATCCGATGGGAATACAAGCTATGCGGGAATCTCTTTTCAATAAACCTTTCCGGCTATAACCGACCGTTTCCCCTGCTTCTACCTCACGGATTTGTAAAATGGTACTTTTCAACGTAGCTACTGTTTTGAGTTGTTGTTGATCAACGGCAGAAATACCGTATAAACCGATTCCCAGACGAACCATATCCGATTGATATTCCGGGAAACGTTCTATACCTGCCGAATTCAGCATATGTTTCATTACCGGATAAGGCAGTTCACGTTCAATGATCGATGATACAGATTCAAATATAGAAAATTGCCGGAAAGTAAAATTGTCAAACTCATCAGAATCACTTCCTGCCAAATGAGAAAAAACAGAACAAACTTTGATTCCTTTTTGCTTTCTTAACCGGGAAACAATACCCTCAACATCTTCCGGGTTAAAACCTAGACGATGCATCCCCGTATCAAATTTAATATGTACCGGATAATTCGTAATTCCCCGGCGTTCGGTCTCTTTAATAAAGGCATCCATCAAGCGGAAACTATATATTTCCGGTTCCAGGTGGTATTGGAAAATCGTATTAAAAGCATTCATTTCCGGATTCATTACCATAATAGGAATGTAAATTCCCTGGGAACGAAGTTCTGCCCCTTCATCTGCTACTGCCACTGCCAGATAATCACAACGCCGGCTTTGTAAAGTTTTTGCAAGTTCGTAAGAACCAATACCATAGCC
The DNA here is from genome assembly GCA_031552425.1 of Bacteroidales bacterium. GTDB lineage: Bacteria > Bacteroidota > Bacteroidia > Bacteroidales > Azobacteroidaceae > JAISFI01. Next base: position 10,437 of record JAVBMM010000138.1, read on the forward strand.
GAAGGCCTTGATCATACAAATAATCTTCGTGGAAGGAAGAAGTTTCGATTTAAAATAATTGAAATTATGAATCAGGGCATCCAAATCTACTTCTAAAATCGTTTCATGGACTTTTTCTTCCAATAATGCTGTAATTTTTTCAAATTGGAACTTCCGAGAACCTTTGATTAATATAACCTCATCACGGAAATTTACATTATTGAAATTTTTTAGAAAATCATCTGTAGAAGAATAAAATATCTTTTCCACATCAAACACATCTGTTTGCGCCATTAAATCATTTCCTATACCAATGATACGATTGATTTTTTTCTGGCGGATCAAAGACATTACTTTTTCATACAGCTTTTTCGGAGAACTTCCTGATTGTAAAATATCCGAAAGGATCAAAGTACTTTTATGATGATCACCTGATATACGTGTTGACATGAAATCCATCGCTATTTCAAGAGAATGGATATCTGAATTATAAGTATCATTTATTAATATACAATTATTGATTCCTTTTTTCACATCCAAACGCATATCCACCGGTTCCAAAGAAGAGAATTTCTCAGCAATCATTTGGATTTCAGGATGTAGACATAATATAGCGGCTAAACAATGAATGGCGTTTTCTATGGAAGCCTTATCGATAAAAGGTATTTCTATAGAACTTTCCAAACCGGAAAAAGTATAATCTATTTTAGTAAATGAATTGTTCTGTTGAATACGGGAAATAAATAAAGGGGCGTTTATATCATGTTTAGACCAAGCGACTGTTTTGAAAGTACATCTTGATTTTTTTATACATTCTCGGATCAAATGGTCATCTCCATCATATATAAAAATATTGCAATTCTTGAATAATATAAGTTTTTGTAAAACCTTTTCTTGCATAGATGTGAAATTCTCCTGATGAGCATCACCTATGTTCGTTAAAATTCCGATGGTGGGTTTGATAATTGTTTCTAAGCGTTCCATTTCTCCCGGAAGGGAAATTCCTGCTTCAAAAATCCCAAGTTCACTATCTTTATCCAATTGCCACACCGAAAGAGGAACTCCTATCTGCGAATTATAACTTCTCGGAGAACGAACAATGTTAAATGTTTCATTCAACAATTGATATAGCCATTCTTTTATAATGGTTTTCCCATTACTCCCGGTAATTCCGATAACCGGAAGTTCAAATTTATTCCGGTGAAAAGAGGCTATTTGCTGGAGAGCTAACAAGGAATCCCGTACGAGAAGAAAATTGCAATTTGTAAATTTGTCAAATTCAGGTAAATATTTTTGGATAACAAAATTATAAACACCTTGCTCAACAAGTTCAGGAATATATTTATGTCCATCGTTACTTTTTGTCATCAATGCAAAAAAAAGCGTTTGGGAGGCATCTGAAAGATTGCGGCTATCGGTAAGCAAAATAGAAACTTCCGCCGGAAAAAGTTCTTTTTTCTCAGCAGAAATAACTTGTTGAATGGTATTTATTGAATATTTCATAGCAATTGAGTTACAAACGTATATAAAAATTGCGATTTATGAGTATGGACAATAAAAATAAATATTTAGTATCTTACTTTTTCCCTTGATGTAACAAAAAGCTAATTTCATTATATTTCCCCTTAAATAAGGGGTAGGGGTTCTTACCTTGTTGTCGAAAAGCACATTTTAGCGAGAGTAATAAGAATGTTTACATACTTATTACCGAGCGAAGTGCTTTCAAGTAACTTAAAAGCTGTTCGAAGCGAAAGAGCGTAGCGATTGAGTAAGTTCTTTTCGACGAAGCCCTTTTTTTGATTCCTTTTTTGGGGCTTCAAAAAAGGAATGAAGAAATCCTCATTTGAAATTGGTTAACTTTTATTGTACCTTTGCTACAAATTTGTACAAAAATGAAATTTCTCCTTTACCTACATATCTCACTGATTCTCTTATTTTATAGGGCTCATGATGTGTTTCCCCAAGATTTTATTTTTGAACACTTGGAGACAAAAGACGGCTTATCTCAAGTAACAATCAATGACATTTACCAGGATGAATTAGGCAGAATGTGGTTTGCTACGCGAGACGGTTTAAATAGGTACGACGGAAATGAAATTAAAATATTTAAACCTATTCCGGGAGATTCCACATCTATTCCGGCAACTAAAATTTCTGCATTAGTAGGAAATGGAAACGGATCTTTGTATATGGCAATTTCAGGAAACTTAGTTCGATTCGATATTAAAAATGAAAATTTTATCACATTACCTTATAAAGCATCAGTTCCTTTATCTCGTACTAAAGAAGGAATCGTCTGGAACTGTGAGCGTAAAATATACCTGTTGGAAAATCAAACAGATAGTGTTCGTTTAATCTGTGAATTACCATCGAACATTTATATCCGTAAAATATGTCAGGCAAAAAATGGAGATTATTGGTTAGGAGGCGGAACCGGATTATACAAAGTAAACTCCGGAAAAATTTCTGAAAACTTATTACCCGGATACCATATTCGTCATTTATTGGAAGACCACGATGGAAATCTTTGGATATGCAGCGAAAATTTAGGGTTAGTCAAAAGAACACCTGAAGGAGAGATTACGGTTTTTCGTCATGACAAAGGGAATCCGGGATCAATCGTAAGTGATTTCGTAAGAACCGCCTGCCTGGACAATTTAGGTTATCTTTGGATTGGTTCTCCGGATGGGTTATCGCGGCTCAATCTATCTTGTCAAACTTTTCATAATTACTTCCCACAACCGGAAAACAGTTCCGGACTAAACTTCAAATCTATTACCTGTTTATATACAGACAGGCAAGGAAGCATTTGGATCGGAACATATTTCGGAGGAATCAATTACCTTAATCCTGAATTTCAATCATTTA
>JAVBMM010000163.1:0-7636 GCA_031552425.1 Bacteroidales bacterium
AGATCAAAAAGTTTCGGGAATAGTTACTAAGCTGAAAACTTTAGGTATTTCTGTAAAATATGACAACTCGGACAATAAAAAACCTGGATGGAAATTCTCGGAATATGAGCTGAAAGGTGTTCCGGTAAGGTTAGCCATGGGAGGACGAGATTTGGAAAATAATACTTTGGAAATAGCTCGTAGAGATACGTTGACAAAAGAAACTGTGTCTTGTGACGGAGTCGAATTATATATTAAAGAATTGTTGGATAAAATCCAAGAGAATATTTATCAAAAGGCTTTTGATTACAGGTCCTCTCAAACCATTGAAGTGAATTCTTATGATGAGTTTAAGGAAAAAATTGAAGAAGGGGGTTTCCTTTTAGCTCATTGGGATGGAACCTCAGAAACAGAAGAAAAGATCAAAGCGGAAACGAAAGCTACTATTCGTTGCATTCCTTTGGAGGGAGATAAAACTCCTGGAAAGTGTATGGTTACAGGTAAATATTCTGCTCAACGTGTTGTATTTGCGCGAGCATATTAATAATTTTATATTTTTGTAAATAGATTAAGGTGAATGAAAAATATCCGGAATTTCTGTATTATTGCACATATTGATCATGGTAAAAGTACTTTAGCCGACCGTTTGCTCGAATATACGGCAACGGTAGATAAAAAAGACTTGCAGGCACAGGTGCTTGACAACATGGATTTGGAACGGGAGAGAGGCATTACTATTAAAAGCCATGCCATTCAAATGGAATATGTGAAAAACGGAGAAAAATATATTCTTAATTTGATAGATACTCCGGGGCATGTGGATTTTTCTTATGAAGTTTCCCGCTCTATCGCCGCTTGTGAAGGAGCTTTGTTAATTGTTGATGCTGCACAAGGTATTCAGGCTCAAACAATTTCAAACCTTTACATGGCTATAGAACATGATTTGGAAATAATTCCTATACTGAATAAAATAGACCTTCCTCAAGCAAATCCAGATGAAGTTGAAGATCAGATAGTTGAATTATTAGGTTGTAAACGAGATGAGATTTTAAGAGCCAGCGGAAAAACTGGAGAAGGAGTGTATGAAATATTAGATGCTGTTGTGGATAGAATACCTGCTCCTAAAGGAGACCCTGATGCTCCTTTGCAAGCCTTGATTTTTGATTCGGTTTTTAACTCTTTCCGGGGAATTATCGCTTATTTCAAAATAGCCAATGGCTCTATCCGTAAAGGAGATCTGGTAAAATTTGTTGCCACAGAAAAAGAATATGAAGCCGATGAAGTCGGGATATTAAAACTGACAATGTCTCCGAAAGATGAGGTTTCCTGTGGTGATGTAGGATATATTATTTCCGGGATAAAGACATCCAAAGAAGTAAAAGTCGGAGATACTATTACTCATGTAAAAAGGCCTTGCGATAAAGCAATAGAAGGTTTTGAAGAAGTAAAACCTATGGTTTTTGCCGGAGTTTATCCTATAGAAAGTGAAGATTTTGAAAACCTCAGGGCATCATTGGAAAAATTACAATTAAATGACGCATCCCTCACCTTTCAGCCGGAATCTTCCGTGGCATTAGGTTTTGGTTTTCGTTGTGGTTTCCTCGGATTATTACACATGGAGATTGTTCAGGAACGCTTGGACAGGGAATTTAACATGGATGTAATTACTACTGTTCCTAACGTTTCTTATAAAGTATACGATAAAAAAGGAAATTGTACGGAAGTGCATAATCCTGCAGGATTACCCGACCCGACACTGATTGATTATATTGAAGAACCATTTATCAGGGCATCGGTAATTACAAATACTACCTATATTGGTGCTATTATGACACTTTGCCTCGGTAAACGTGGAAACTTAGTCAAACAAGATTATATTTCCGGAGACAGGGTGGAAATTATTTATGATATTCCTCTCGGAGAAATAGTGATAGATTTTTATGATAAACTGAAAAGTATATCGAAAGGATATGCTTCGTTTGATTACCACATGCATGACTATCGTTCTTCCAAATTAATCAAATTAGATATTTTGTTGAATGGAGAACCGGTAGATGCACTATCCTCCCTTACTCATGTTGATAATTCAGTTTCTTTTGGCCGCCGTATGTGCGAAAAATTGAAAGAATTGATTCCGAGGCAACAATTTGATATTGCAATTCAAGCCGCTATTGGGGCTAAAATTATTGCAAGAGAAACTATTAAAGCCGTTCGTAAAGATGTTACCGCTAAATGTTATGGGGGAGATATATCTCGAAAAAGAAAATTGTTGGAAAAACAAAAAGAAGGGAAAAAACGAATGAAACAAGTCGGAAATGTGGAAGTTCCGCAAAAAGCATTTTTGGCTGTACTGAAACTTGATTAAACAGTGTATTAATTTTTACAATTTAATTCAAAGACATGTCTATTCAAACATCTGTTCAACAATTGATAGAAAAGCTTTATAATCAAAAAATCTCTGAAGAACAAATACAATTGCAGAGAACTAAAAAAGAATTTAAAGGTCATCTTACATTGGTTGTTTTTCCATTGCTTAAAATTTCTAAGAAAAATCCGGAACAAACAGCTAATGAAATAGGAGAATATTTACTCCAACATGAACTATTAATTGTTGAATATAATGTTATCAAAGGTTTTTTGAATTTAATAATAGCTCCTTCATATTGGCTAAATTTATTAAATCAGATTCATTCAAATGAAATGTTCGGATTCAAAGAAGTCTCTGAAAATGCTCCTTTGGTAATGATTGAATATTCTTCTCCGAATACAAATAAACCTTTGCACTTAGGACATATCCGGAATAATCTGTTGGGGTATAGTTTAGCAGAAATAATGAGCGCCAATGGATACAAAGTAGTGAAAACTAATATTGTAAATGATAGAGGAATACATATCTGTAAATCCATGTTGGCCTGGAAAAACTGGGGAAATGGAGCTACTCCCGAGTCTACAGGAAAGAAGGGGGACCACCTGATCGGAGATTTTTATGTCCTTTTTGATAAAAAGTATAAGGAAGAATTAAAAAAATTGGAAGAAAAAGGCTTGAACAAAGAAGAAGCCGAAAAACAATCCTCCTTGATGGCGGATGCCAGAGAAATGCTTCGTCAATGGGAGGCAGGAAATGAGGAAATAGTTTCTCTATGGAAAATGATGAATAATTGGGTATATGCCGGATTTGATGAAACATATAAACGATTAGGAGTTGATTTCGATAAAATATATTACGAGTCGGAAACATATTTGGTAGGAAAAGAACAAGTGCTGGAAGGTTTGAAGAAAGGTGTCTTTTCCCAAAAAGAAGATGGTTCGGTATGGGCAGATCTCACTGCGGATGGATTGGATAATAAACTTCTCCTTCGTGCTGATGGTACTTCGGTATATATGACACAAGATATAGGTACGGCTAAACTTCGTTTTAATGATTATCCCATAAATAAGATGGTTTATGTTGTAGGAAACGAACAAAATTATCATTTTCAAGTACTTTCTTTACTTTTAGACAAATTAGGTTTTGAATTTGGAAAAGGATTGGTACATTTCTCTTATGGCATGGTGGAACTTCCGGAAGGAAAAATGAAATCCCGGGAAGGAACAGTAGTAGATGCTGATGATTTGATAGAGGAAATGGTTATAACAGCAAGACAAACTTCCGAAGAATTGGGGAAATTGGATAATTGTACTCCTGAAGAAGCAAAAAATATAGTAGAGATTGTAGGGTTAGGGGCTTTGAAATATTTTATATTGAAAGTAGATCCTCGTAAAAATATGACGTTTAATCCTAAAGAATCTATTGATTTTAATGGAAATACAGGTCCTTTTATTCAATATACTTATGCCCGGATTCAATCTGTATTAAGAAAAGCACAAGAACAAGGGATCACATTATCTGGTAAATTATCTTCAGGCTTGGAACTTGGATTGAAAGAAGAAGAATTGATTCAAACACTTGATTCTTTTCCTTCAATTATTGAGGAAGCCGCAGAAACTTACAGTCCGGCGGTGATTGCCAACTATATATATGACCTTGTCAAAGAATATAATCAATTTTATCATGATTATTCTATTTTGGGAGAAAAAGATATGGAGCTGAAGATGTTTCGCTTGACATTGTCTTTCAATGTAGGAAAGGTAATTCGTAATGGAATGTCTTTATTAGGAATCAGAGTTCCTGATAGGATGTGATATTGATTATTTTATAGCGAATAAACAAAAAAGGACATTCATATGAATGTCCTTTTTTGTATTTTAATAAAAATTTCTTATTTTACAACGTCTGCAAGCTCAGCACCCGCTTTAAATTTAACAACTTTTTTAGCTGCAATTTTAATCGGTTGTTTAGTCTTAGGGTTGATACCTGTTCTAGCACTTTTTTGTGCGATAGAAAATGTTCCGAAACCTACTAAAGCAAGTTTACCACCTTTCTTTAATTCTCCGGATACTGCAGACATGAAAGCGTCGATAGCTTTTTTTGCATCAACTTTAGAAAGACCTGCTTCTGCTGCAACTGCGCTGATAAGTTCTGTCTTGTTCATAAAATAAAGTTATTAATTATAGTTAAACATTAAGTGATTTTTATTTCTTTTCCCTTTTCGATGCCAAATATATGATATATATAATTAATTGTCAAACATTTGTTGCATTTTTTTTTCTAAAGTGTTGAAAAATATAATTTTTATTATTTCAAACGTATAAAAAGGGAATTTGTTTTCATAAATCAGATTTTTTTTAGAATAGTTTTAAAATTTTTAATGAATTGTGTTATAAAAATTATAATGCTTTAATATGAAAAGTTGAAAATATTACATATGAAGGCAATACTGTTACTTAAATATTTTAAACAGTTTGTTGGGATAAAAGCAAAAAATAATATTTAGCTTTGCAACCTGATTTATACTAACAGCTAAAAAATGAATAATCAAAGAATCGGATTTTTTAATACTAATTTTTCAGTGACATTGAATATTGTTATTATCAATGCATTGATCTGGTTGGCATGTTATATTACAAAAAGGCCTGATGGTGGGAGTACTATTATGGAATATCTAGGTCTACATTATTTTCAGTCGGAAGGTTTTAAGATACATCAGTTAATCACATATATGTTCCTGCATGATGTCCATGGTATAGAACATATCTTTTTTAATATGTTTGCTGTATATATGTTTGGACGTACTATAGAAACCATCTGGGGAGGGAAACAATATCTTTTTTTCTATCTTATAACCGGAATAGGAGCCGGGCTTGTTCAAGAAGTAGTTTGGTATTTTACTCTTAATCCTATGTATTATGATATAGCCTTGACAGTCGGAGCTTCAGGAGCTGTGTTTGGTATCTTATTGGCATTTGGGATGATGTTCCCCAATGCACCATTGTATATTATATTTTTTCCTATTCCTATCAAAGCAAAATATATGGTGATAGGTTATGGTTTGATTGAATTATTTTTGGGAGTTTCTAATCGTAGTGGAGATAATGTAGCTCATTTTGCTCATTTAGGAGGAATGTTATTCGGTATAATTTTAATTTTATACTGGAAAAAAAAGGGAAAACTGTATGGCCAGCGTTATCGATAATATAGGGCAATTCTTCAAAAGGAAAAGTATCCTTTCTCAATTGATAATTATCAATATTGTTGTTTTCGTTCTTATCCGGCTGATATATCTGATTAGTATTCTTTTTCAGGTGAAGTTAATGCCTGTGATACAATATTTAGGACTACCGGCTTCTTTGATGCAGATTTTACATAAGCCATGGACTTTAATTGCTTATATGTTTGTCCACTATGATTTTTTGCATATTCTTTTTAATTTATTGTGGTTATATTGGTTTGGTCAGATTTTTCTACGCTTTTTTAATTCGAAACAATTATTCGGAACATATATTATAGGAGGAATTTTTGGTGCATTATTTTATATAATTTCATACAATGTATTTCCTTATTTTAAAAATGTTCTTGATGAAGCTGCTTTAATTGGTGCTTCAGCCTCTGTAATGGCCATTGTTTTTGCCTCTTCATTTTACAAAAGGGATTTTCGTGTGAATTTCTTTTTTTTCGGTAGTGTGAGAATTTATTATATTGCGCTTATCGCTTTTTTACTGGATTTTCTGATAATAACACGTATTGATGAAAGCGGAAACTTAAGTGAAAATTTTGGTGGACATATTGCTCATTTCGGAGGAGCATTTTTTGGTGTTTGCTATGCTTTGTCGTATCAAAAAGGAAAAGATTTAACTGCCGCTTTAAACAAATGCATAGATTGGACTGTTAATCTATTTAAGAAAAAACCTTTTATGAGAGTATCGTATCAGAAAAGGGAATCTGAATACAAATACAACGCACAGAAAAATAAAAATATGCAGGAATTAGATCAGATTCTTGATAAAATTAAAAGGTCAGGGTATGATAGCCTGACAAAAGAAGAAAAAAAGAAATTATTTGATTCAGGGCAATAAATGGTTTCCTTAAAAAAAATATTTGTATCGTCAATATTTACGGTTAACATTGTTGTGATCGTTTTATTGTTTTTATCTGCTTTTTCAGATAGAATATCACCTGAAAAAACAGTTTGGTTTTCTTTCCTTGGTATGGTTTTTCCTTTTATACTTGCTATTAATTTACTTTTTGCATGTTGGTGGTTGTGTTTTCTCCAATGGAGACAATTTGTAGTTTGTATTATTGCATTATTATGTTGTGGAAATGCCATCAATAGATATTTCCCTTTGCATAAAAAAACAAAAAGTATTCCCGAAAAATCTATTAAAGTGCTGACATATAATGTAATGGGGTTTCAACATTCTTCACCTCATTGGAAAGGGCATGATAATCCTATATTGCAATATATTATTGACAGTAAAGCTGATATTGTATGCATTCAGGAAAGTAGGACCTATGAAGATATGGGAGAAAAACTCCTTTCCCCAGGTAGTTTGCGTAATGCTTTAAGTATGTATCCTTATTTTGAATTTATGAAGATAAAAACGAGACATCGCTCTTTGGGTATTTATGGATTATCGGTGTATTCCAAATATCCCATTTTATCATCTCAAAAAATTGACATAGGGTCTAATTCAATATATAATGGGGCTTTCTATACAGAAATTAATGTTGATGGAAAAAAAATGACATTGATTAATTGCCATTTGGAAACAAATAATCTTTCTGTTGAAGAGAGGGAGCAGTATGATAAATTCATTATGGATTTTAATTCCAAAGAAGTAGATGCTATAGCTGAAAAAACAGTTCAAAAATTAAAACCTGCATTTAGAATGCGTGCAAAACAGGCGGACATAGTTGCCGATTTTATAAAAAACACTTCCAATCCTTATATTGTTGTTTGTGGCGATTTTAATGATACTCCGATTTCTTATACTAACAGGACTGTTAGAGGAGATTTGAAAGATTCTTTTGCCGAAACAGGTTTTGGACCGGGAATAACATACAATCAAAATCATTTTTATTTTCGTATCGATTATATATTTCACAGTTCAAATATAAAATCCTATAATTGTACAGTGGATAGATTTAAGGCTTCAGACCATTATCCGGTATATACTTGGTTAGAATTAAAATAATTTCCTTTTTCTTTTCTATTTGCCTATTTTTATTGCTTCTGACAAAAAGGCATAGTTTTCTGTCATTTCTTCGCTTGATTTGCTT
>JAVBMM010000147.1:0-18928 GCA_031552425.1 Bacteroidales bacterium
GACACAAAAAAAGGCCAGGAAAAATGTTTCCAAGCCCTTTTTCTCACAAGTTGATATACCTGTAGTATTACCGTAAAGATACGGTTTATGTGTTTTTATTTAACTTCTTCCGGCTTCCTTACCGGCGAACAGCTGTATGACTTCATTGAGGTTGCAAATATAAGTACCGGGAAGGATAATTTATTGTATTATTCCAACATCTTGTTCCACTATTCCAACCGAATGTTCACTTCGTTCACGTTAGGGTCGCGGAGCTCCCTGTTAGTCGCACTTTGTGCGTAGTTAGCATTACTACGCAATCAAGTTAAGCTCTGCGAGTCGTTAACAGTGAACGAGGAGGAATGCCAAGACAAAGAAGTAAGAAGTAGGAAGTAACAAATTACCTCGTATTCTTCTTACTTCCTACTTCTTAATTTCTTACTCCAGATTTATTCTATTAATACTCGGTATTTTGAGGATCGAAATTAGTCCAATCTTTCATCCAGTTGTCTGCATCTGAATCACTTTTGAAAGCACCAATATAATCCACCTTATCAAACCATGAAGATAATTTACTGTTAGCAAATAGTTCGTTTGCATTTTTTCCTGTTAATGGACTACCGGACGTAGGACCATAATTAGGATTGGCTTGTAAACTATTAGGTTGATTTAACATTAAATCTGAAATTGATGGAAGATTTGTATTTCCTGTTTGAGCCTTAAAGAATTCGCTGGAAAAAGATTCTCTTCCTGTATTTTCATTCACACCATCAGTAGAATAAGCATCTTTCCAACTTTTGTTTTTATCAGAACCTAATACTGTCATTCCGGCAAAATACAAGTTATTTAATATCAATTCTCCATTTGTAGCAGCACCCTGTGTATTTCCTTTTTCATTATCTAACAATAGACCAACCGGATAACCCATTGCTACAGAGTTGAAACAATTCAACTTAGAATTTCTGCGAATTTGCATGGCAGCTTGATAAACACCCAATCTTGATCCATTGTTAGGATTGTAACCTCCTCCGTTTATATATTCGGAATTATTGGCGAAAGCAGGATCTTGTCCTAATGGACCGACAAATGTTACATTACTGAATACACAACTGGTATTGGGATTGGCAGTAGTACCATCTTTATTGTTATCCGACTCAAAACCATTAGACAAAGAAGTATCGGCAATTTTTGGATTACGTACACTTAATAGGAACTGAAGATTTCCTGAATATCCGTTATCTGTATCAAATTCATCGTCCCATCCATGATAAGCAACTAAATATTTACAATTTACCGATCCTCCAAACCATTCATATGAATCGTCGTTAGAATAGGAAACTTGTAAGTGATCAACTTGGGTACCACGACCTACAGATCCAAAAGTAATCCCGTTAATTTCCTGATCTGGCATAAAAGGATATCCTGCAAACTCTACCCGGATATAACGAAGAATTCCGGAATTATCGTTATCATTATTTCCTCCGTGGGGACTGTTCGGTCCTCCCTCAATTGCCATTTCGGTATTATTGTTTTTTGCTTTACCACAAACAATCAACCCACCCCAATCTCCAGGCTTCCGGCTTCCTATAGCTTGGTTGGATGTAAAGACGACCGGTTGAGTGGACGTTCCTTCTGCGTACAGTTTTCCTCCCCGCATTACAATCAAAGCGGCCTTAGTATCCTTATCTCCTCTGATAACTGTTCCTGCAGGAATTGTTAGAGAAGATCCTTCGGTAATGTATACCCAACCTTTCAAAACATAAGTTTTTTTCTCAAAAGAATAATTTCCGTTGACATAAAATTCTTGCGTACCATCCCCTATTTCATTTCCATTGAATACAATCGGGGCATTTTCCTGTGGTCCATCGTTGTTATCATCACCACAACTGATGTTGAATAAGCACAAAGAAACAATCATCAATAAACTAAATAATCTTAATGTTTTCATTTTTCTCATTTTTAAAATTTTAATTCTCCATTTTTAATTTAGAAGTTAAGCTTTAACGTTAAAGCTACATTTTGTCCAGGTTTATATTCTTTTGTTATTTGTTCTCTTGTTTGTAAATTTCCTTCTTCGTCATAAAACTGAGGAAATTGTTTAAATACCACCTTTTGAGCCAATATATCTCTCACAGAAGCGTTCAATTCCACATGTTTTCCAAATTTCTTGCTAATCGTAAAATCCAAAACATTACGGGGCATTTCATACATATCCGGAACATCATTGTTGATACTTCCCCCCTCACTCCTATCTGTTTTCCCGATTCCCATGATACGCTTCCCAATAATGTTATAAAGCAAAGACGCACTCATATTCAGCTTGTTATTCTGGTAAAAAAGTCCGGTGTTCACAATATAAGGAGATTGACCTTGCATCGGGCGATCATGTTCCTGGCTATTTTCTCCAAATATCACTTTACTGTCTATCAGAGAACCATTGAACAGAAAGGAAAAATTTTTCATTCCCATAAAATCCAAACTCTTTTTGATATCTAATTCTACTCCAAAATTATTTGCCTCTTCGGCATTTTCAAAAGTATAAGTATAGCTTCCTCCAGCGTCCAGGTAAGTCCATTCTATGGGATTCTTGAAATGTTTGTAAAACAACGCTATAGATATTAATTCCGCAGAAGAAGGATAAAATTCATAACGAAAATCTACATTCTTGATTTTTGCCGGTTTCAAGTCGGAATTTCCCATAATGGCGCTGAACAAATCAAAATCATAATATACGGAAGAAGAAACTTCACGAAATTCTTGCCGGTTAATTGAAGTTCCGTAAGCCAATCTAAGCAGATGTTTTTTATTGATATTATAAGTGATATTGATAGAAGGGAAAATATCCGGTTCATCATAAGTGGTTTCTTTTGTTTTGGTATCTTTAATGGTTGTATAATTAGTTAAGATCATCCGGTTATATTCCATACGAGCTCCTGCATATATGTTAAACTTTTTTATCGGCAGATTAAAAGCTAAGAAACCGGCAGCGAGCAGGTCATCGCCTTTATAACTATTTCTGTTGTCGGTATCTTCATAAAGATATAGTTTATCCGATCCGTAGTTTTTCATAATTAAGATAGAATCTATCACATTACGATAAGGGAAATCATTCCCAAAAGCATTTTCTTTCCAACGGTAATAAAAAGCCCGGGTATTATATTCTCTGGTACGATATTCTCCATAGATTCCCGTCTTCAATTCCGGATTAAAGTGACTACCCAATGAAAATTTATGATCATAATTTACTGCTAATGAATAAATATATTCATCCAATTCGATGAAATCCCGGAATATGTCATTTTGATCTATATGCATTTTTCCATAGTAGGAATCATCAATAAAACCATTTTCTTCACGTTCGATAATTCTCCTATCCGGTTGGTTTTTATTAGAGTAAGAAAAACCCAAAGTCCAATTTGTCTTAGAAGCCTCCGAAAGATTATGATTACCTGCCAATTGTCCGGAATATGCCAATCGGCTGTTATAAAGATATTCTTGCTTGTCCTGATTATATAAACCACTAATATATTGATATCCTTCCCGTTCCGTATATTTATTTCTTCCGAATAAGTTAAAGATATTCCTAAATTCAATTCTATTTTTCTTTTCAGGAACAAACGTCACATTCAATAGGGCTCCTAATTTAGCATCATTCAGGTAAACATTATCAGTATATTTATACAAATAGACCGGCTTGTCATTTCTGGAATCATATACTCCATAGCGAGAGTTTTCCATATTACTATAAGTACGCGATGTATAGCTGTAATTTAATGCTGCAATCAAACCTATTTGTTTCCCTGAATCAAACTCGAATTTACGATTCAATGCAGCTGAAAAACGTTGGTCAGGAATAGGTTTTTTGGTTTGAATAGACCAATCATTATTGAAGCCTTCTTGAGTAACACGGTCTACTTGAGAGGCATTATTATTATCCAAACGGTAAGGAACAACACTTTTCAAACTCCTGTAACCATTGTCAAAACCTAAAAAATCAGTATTGCTTCCTTCATTGTACTTGAAATCGTGAAATTGCGTTTCCGTATTAAAATTCATACCATAACTTAGTTGAAAAGAATTCTCCGTAGGCATATTTTTAGTTTGTATCTTAATAAAACCACCGGAAAAATCCGCCGGTAATTCAGGAGAAGGAGATTTAACAACCATGATATTCTCAATTTGAGAACTGGGTATGATGTCAAATGAAAAAGAACGGGAATCAGCTTCTGAACTCGGCACTGCACTATTGTTGATCCAGACATTATTATATCGTTGCGCCAAACCACGTGAAACAATAAACTTATCTTCTATAATAGAAATACCCGGAATCCGTTTGACCACTTCTGCCGCATCCCTGTCTTGCGTGCGTGCAATTTGTTGGGAAGATACACCGCTCATTACTGATAATGCAGATTTCTGTGTACTCAACATAGAAACTTCCGAGTTCATTTTTCTTACTCCGGATACGGTTACCTCTTTGAGTGTAGTGGAAGATTCTTCCATAGATATGTTTATTGAAGTAGTTTTCCCAGAATTAGCTACAACATCTGTTAATTCAACTGTTTCATAAGATAGATAGCTGGCTTTAAGAGTATATTTTCCTTCAGATGTCATTAATTTGAATCTTCCATTCAAATCGGTAGTTGTACCTGTTTTTAGAGATTCTATCATGATGCTTACTCCAACAAGACTCTCTCCTGTTTTTTTATCAGAAACAACTCCTTCAATGATTCCGGTTGTTTGGGCAGCTAAATGTATTGTGGTAATAAAAAATAGGACGATTAAGTAACTTAGTTTAATTTTCATGTAACAATAGTTTTCTTTTAATTTTCAAGTGCAAAGAAAATATTGTTATGTTTAGATATAATTACTTTTTGGCTAACAAAAAGTTACCTTTGTGCCTTATTTTATTACCGGAGTAATCCGGTTCTTTTATTCATTTAATATCAAATTTATGTACAAAATCAACAGAAAAAAGTACGATGCCTGTTTCAGGAAATGGACTCGTAAACCTTATGCTGCATTCAATTCGATGCATAAGGTAGTAAAAATCGGTGTATTGTGTATTACAATGTCTATCCTTACACAAACCACAAACAAAGTTCATGCGCAGTCAACGGACACCTTGACACATTCACGTGTGCTCGAATTAGATGAAGTCGTCGTCACGGGAGAGCGGGCGGATGGCTTGCCTAATGTAGTCCGAACATTGGCAACCGTTACCCGTACCGAAGTAGAGCGAGCGCCGTCATTAACTATTAACGACCTGCTTCGAACCCTACCTTCCATTGACTTACGCCAACGCGGCCCTTTAGGCACTCAAGCCGACCTCTCTGTTCGCGGAGGCAACTTCGACCAAACACAAATTCTTCTCAACGGAGTTAACTTCAGCGACCCTCAAACGGGACATTATTCTTTAGACATTCCAATCGACCTTTCATCCATCAACAAGATGGAAATCCTGCAAGGACTCAGCGCACCGGGCGCTATCGGCGGAGCATTGAATATCACCACCGGAAACCAACCCGTAAATACTGCCAATTTCTTATTTTCAGGGGGACAGCATGGATACCTGAACGCCCTCGGAAATGCCACAATCGGCAATGAAAAATGGTATTCTTTTATCTCTGCTTCCTATCGGCAAAGTACGGGATATATTGATAATACTGATTTCCGGAACACTAACCTGTACGGATTTTTCAAATATCTTTCCGATATCGGAGATTGGGAGGCCCAGGTGGGTTTTCAGGATAAACCTTGTGGTGCAAACGGTTTTTACTCCTTTACTTATCCCGACCAATTCGATTACACGCGTACGCTATTGGGAAGTTTGCGGTGGCAGAAAGAATTGCAACACTTCAAACTTTCTGCTGTTACTTACCATCGGACACATTTCGACCGTTTTGAATTGTTCCGCAATGAAGCGCCGGATTGGTATGCGGGACACAATTACCACCAGACACAAATCAATGGCGGAGAAGTTAACATGATTTTCCGAAGTATCCTCGGAAAAACGACCCTTAGTGCAGAACTTCGCAATGAACATATTCTTAGTACTGTGCTGGGATATCCGATGGATACACCAAAACCTGCCCCATTTGAAGGAGATATACAATATACGCACGAAACGGACAGAACACTTTTCCGCGGTCTTTTATCTCAAGGATATGAATACCTTAACTTTGGTATAAATGCAGGTGTATCATTCCACCACAGTAATGACTTTGAAAATAAATTTTGTTTTGCGGGTGATGTACGTTACAAAATCAACCCATATTTAATAGTATATCTAGCTGCCAATCAATCTTTACGACTACCTACATTTACCGATTTATTTTACAAAAGTCCGACACATGAAGCTAATCCGGATTTAAAACCCGAAGAAGCCGTGGTATATGAAATCGGTAGCAAGATGATAAAAAATGGGTGGACTGCTACTACCAATATTTTTTACCGACAAGGAAAAAATATTATAGACTGGGTGTATACCGAAGGAACAAATACTTCGAAAAGTTCAAACTATAGCCATGTAAATGCAGTCGGAACCGAGTTATCTTGCCAATGGGATCCGTCAAAACATAATCCCAACAGTATTATTCAACAAATAGGAGTAAATTATACCTTTACAAAGTTGGATAAGGAAAATACACCTCAAACCACTTCATATGCACTAGATTATCTAAAT
This sequence comes from Bacteroidales bacterium, assembly GCA_031552425.1. Classification (GTDB taxonomy): domain Bacteria; phylum Bacteroidota; class Bacteroidia; order Bacteroidales; family Azobacteroidaceae; genus JAISFI01. Next base: position 6,665 of record JAVBMM010000147.1, read on the forward strand.
CATAAATTGAATATGAATTTGGAACATCTGATATTTTTCCACCAGTTAAAAGCTTCGTGGAATTTTACCTTTTATGACCGTGCAGGAACTTATGTCGACCCTGTTTCTGGAGAGACTACGCCTTTTGATGCATTCTCGTTGGTGGATATCCGCCTCCGTTGGAACGAAACCCGTTACGCTATTTTTGCCGAAGTAAATAATCTCTTTAATGTCACATACTTCGACTATGGAGGATTACAGCAACCCAAATGCTGGATTACAGCAGGTGTATTACTGAAATTCTAAATTTTATCGTATTTTGTTTAACAATCAGTTCCTTTTTTTCTACTTTTGCAAAGAAAAAATATCCATACATCAAAGTCATAAATTATTAAAAACATGAAAACATTTGACAAACAAAATTTCATACATCATTTCAGATTGCCTGCAATCAGACTAATGTTTGTAGTTGTCCTGTTCGGCATTCAGAATATTTGTAAAGACAACCTCCTCTTTTCTCAATCCCCCGGAATGGTTTCGTACACTTATCGTGGAAGTTTCAAAAAAGATGTTGCCGCAACACTTGATACCATCAAAGCATTGGGAATAAAAGATATGGAATTTTCCAATCTGTTCGGAAAAACAGCCGGTGAAATTCGTAAAATGCTTGATGACCGTGGAATGTTTTGTTCATCCTATGGTGTCAGTTATGTCGATTTAACTCAAAAGACACGCGAAGTGGGACAAAACGCCAAAACTTTGGGTGCAAAATATGTTCGCGTAGCGTGGATTCCTCACGAAGCGCCTTTTTCGATCGAAGTGGCTCAAAAAACGGTTGAAGATTTTAATGTTGCCGGAAAGATTTTAAAAGACGAATTTGATGTTATGTTCTGCTACCACAACCACGGCTACGAATTTTACTCCTACGAAGGCGGAACCCTTTTCGATTATATTGTTCAAAAAACCGATCCGGATTACGTCGGTTACGAAATTGATATTTTGTGGACATTTTTCCCTGGAGTAGATCCTGCCGGATTAATCGATAAATACGGCAGCCGCTTTAAACTGATGCATTTAAAAGATCTTCGGAAAGGTGTGAAAGGCAACATGTCCGGAAAAACGCCCGTTGAAAACGATGTGGCTTTGGGAACCGGACAATTGGATATTCCGACAATCCTGAAAGCCGCCAAACGCGCTGGTATCAAACATTATTACATCGAAGATGAAAGCCCCATTTATTTCAAGCAAGTGCCTCAAACATTAAAATACTTGAAATCATTGGAGTAGTAACCCCGAAGGGAATGGCATAATAAAAGTTCACATCCTTTTGGTAAAAAGCTGCTGGCCTCTTCAGTAAAAGGTCAGCAGCTTTTTTCTTAAGTTTCTCATTAATTATTTTCTTAACTTTGAAATCTAAAATATAAACATGAAAGAACTTTTAATTGAAAAGATACAGCATTCAGAAATTGATGAAGTTGCTGGTATTATGACTCATGCCTTCAAAACAAATCCAGCATATTCGATCATTTTTAAAAAGGAAGAGCAATTGGAAGATGGCTTGTTATGGTTATTTAAAGCCAATCTTCTTATCCATAATCAGAAACAGTACCTAACGAGTGTTGTAAAAGAAAAAGATTCAAAAAAAATAATCGGAACATTTACTTTAGTACCCCCACAGGGAGTGAAAAATAACTTCTCTATTTATTCAAAAATCGGAATTCTTAATTTTATTTCAACATTCGGGATCAATCCGTTGATCCGGATGCTTAGTTTAGATAATTGTAACAAATCATCACTGAGAGAATCAATAAAAGCTTTCGAATATCATTATTTGTCTATGGTAGTCATTCGAGAAGAATACAGAGGTACAGGAATAGGCTCTTATGCCATAAAATATGCTATTCAGGAACTTATTTCTTCAAATCCCACCTGTAGTTTAATGGGACTAACAACCCAACTACCTGAAAATGTAATATTTTATTCCCGATTAGGCTTTAACAAACTTAACGAAGGATATATTAACTTCAAAGGGGATAAGTATTATAATTATAATATGAAACTAAACATACTTCCCGTTCACTGTTAACAACTCGCAAAGTGAGTGTTTTACCATCCTTATGTCGAGATTCAGAGAGATGTATTTGACCATGCTAAAATCGCAGTCTGATTTTCAAGTAACCCCGACAAAAAAGAATCAAAGCATACTGAAACATAAATAAATTGTTTTTATCTTTGTTGCATATTCTTTGCAAAAAGAATAGATATTTAAGAAAATAAGTAAGCTTTTACTGTTGTTTTTGGTGTAGAAAATCTGGAAAATTTTAAGTCACAGAAACACAAGTATTTGGTCTTACGCCTTATAGTGGCGTGGGCTGTTATCTTGTTTGTGACTTGGGCTATCCAGAGGCTCCTACCCGACAATTTACAGAACTACGCCACTCTTATTTTAAAAGATAAAAACGTTTAGTATTATTCTTGGTAGGAAATCTGGAAAATTTTTAAGTTACAAGAATAAACAAAATCTTTTATTCCATCTCAAAAATTTTGAGGTTGGGAAATTGTCCATTTGTTTTTTAAACTGTTCTCATCTTCCTATTCTTGAATTGCTAAAATTCCAACGTTTTTGATTAATAAACCGTCTTGTTTGGAATTTGAAGGCATTAATACAATTTATTTCAATGAAAAAAGGATTTGTAAAAACAGGTCTTGTTGCCTTATGTGTAATTTTGTTTACTTCTTGTTACACAACTACAAGTACAGTCGGAAGGGGAGCAACTACCGGAGCTACAAAATCACAATGGAACCATTTTGTTATTGGAGGTTTAGCTCCTGTTAGTGTAAAAGATTCCAAAGAGTTGGCAGGAAATGCGACTGATTACACTGTAAAGACAAGCCAAACCTTTGTCTGTGGTTTAATCTCTTGTTTAACTTTTGGGATTTACACGCCCACAGTTACAACTGTGACTGTTAAAGAGTAACTTAATTTAGTAGGGTAAAAACAAAGAATCATTTTTACCCTACTTGTATTTAGACTTGTAACACAAGACATTAATCGTTCTATTCATTTAATTTTCGGTTTGACTCTTGATTTAACTTTGTTTCCTAAATCATAGTAAATTCAACCATTTTAAATCAAAAAAGCGCTTACAACTTTTATTGTAAACGCCTGATTTTCAAGTGACCCCGACAGGATTCAAACCTGTAACCTTCTGATCCGTAGTCAGATGCTCTATTCAGTTGAGCCACGGGGCCTTGCTTTTGCGGATGCAAAGGTATAATTTTTTTTTTAACTGACAAATTATTCCGGGATTTACTCTATAAATTTGGAGCCGAAAATTAAGAACCCAATATTCAAACCAAAATTCCAGTTATTTTTCGGAGAACTATAATAATTACCATACAAACTAATCGAGATAAAAGGAAATTGAAGTACTGCCGAAAGCTCTGCTAAGTATTCAAAATCATTGAATAATTTCCCATAATAAGCTTTATTCTGATCACCCCTCATAATCTGATAAATTGGGCTAAATCCATATATATCAGCACGAAGATGAACGAGATCACTTAATTTTAAAATAGGAACTATCCCCCCCGCCAAATATTCATTGGCACGTAGCGATTCGTTAAAAACCAATTTACTATGAGGAGTCGGTGTAAATGCAGGTGCCTGAATAATACTTTCCGTATAATTACTTAATAAGTTTTTTCCTGAAAAAATGCCTTCAAACAAATATCCAAAATTAAATTTAGGACTCATTGAATGATAATTAAGTAGTTTTGCGTTGATTTGCAACCACGACTGATAATATGATTGTTTGGGCATGTGAGTTTTTTGGTCAGCAGCTTCATAATTTTCTTTTCCACTTAAATATTGTGCCATTAGAATATGTTCTTGCCCTTTGGTTGGATATTGCTTAGCATTTAATGTATTCTTTTTTATCGCCAAAGACATCAAAAATAAATTGTTAATGCTTTTGTCAAAATCTGTTTCGGAGAAAATCACCTCTTTTGATTGATAATACTGGTCTTGCAAGCTTCCATACCCGACACTGATCTCACTTTTAGCTTTCGTCAAAAAAGGAAATCCTAAACGTAACTTGAAATAGGTTTCTTCTTGTTGGATAAATGTGGCTAAATCATCTTCAAGAAAAAGTTTTTCACTTTCAAAATATTTCCGGTAAGTATAAGCTCCTACTCCTTTGATATATAAGGGAATTTGGGTAGGCAATTCAATCCTTCCGGTCAAGAAAACTCCATTAAAAGCATTTCCTACCTGCATGTCCAGGTTAAAATCCATGGCATATTCTCCTAAACTTTGATAACCTAATCCTAAATAGAGTTGATTAGCGTTCGACGAAGAAATATTTCCTCCTATAGCCACCAAAATTTCATTATCTATGGTAACATCTAAATTCAGATCAAAGCATTTTTCTTCTTCATTATAAATAGCATGAGGTATAATTTCCCGGATTTTAGAATCAGTCAACAATTTAAAATAAGTTGTTTTGAAATCTTCCATGGAAAAATATTCTTCCGTATCTTTATGGAACTGATTTTCAATATATTTTTTTTGAGCTTCTGTTACTCCGTTGATAATAATTTTTTTAAATTTCAATGGAGGTAGTTCACTTTTAAAAGCAATTCTCCGAGCCGTTAAATCTTGTTCGGAAATTTCTCTATGCACCCGTTGTTTAATAGTATCTGCGGCAAGTAATCCTCTTTTATATCCTAGTTCATACAGTTCTTTTGCTTTCTTAAAATCCAGCAAACTAACATCTTCCAATTTAAAGCGAGTCATATATCCTTCACTTCTTAAAATACGATATTCCGTAGGCTGCATGATCATATTTTCAACTTGTTCATACAAGCGTTGTTCACTAGGTTTTTTAGTGCTGTTTCCTGCAACGGCACAACCAATGAAAAAATCAGGATTAAAAGCTTTTCGCATCGGACGCACAGGAAAATTATCATAAATTCCACCATCGTACAAGGGAATACTATCCTTCATAATCGGCTTAAAAACGAAAGGAAATGTCATAGAAGCACGTACTGCATCACCCAAGTCTCCGGAACGGAAAATAACTGCTTTTTTATCAAATATATCTGAAGCAACACAGAGAAAAGGAACAAAAAGATGATCAAAATTTTCTTTACAATACGCCGTCGCCGATCCATAAAGCCCCATAAAAGCTTGATTCATTTGTATCGGATTGACTAAACTGCTTGGCAATTGTATTGAGTTTACTCTGATAGAATCTTTAATGTTAATGCTGAAATGAGTAAACTCGGGAGTCGGATCCGGTTTCCGGAAATAATAAAAATAATTCTCTTCCACTTTACCTGATTGCCAATGATTAAACTCTTCGGAAAGGAAAATGGTCAACATTTCTTCCGGGGAATAACCCATGGCATAAAGGCTTCCTACAATAGCTCCAATGGAAGTTCCTCCGATATAATCAATCGGAATGCCTTTTTCTTCCAGCGCTTTAATAAAACCGATATGTACGGCGCCTTTTGCTCCTCCTCCGCTTAAAACCACCCCCACAGACTGTGCATGTGAAAACGATCCAAATGTACATAGGATATAAAGGAAAAGGAATAAGCGTTTCATGTACCTAAATTTTAGCTTCAAAGGTATAAAAAGTATTTTGTTTCTTGGAATTTATTCTCCAATTGTATTATTTTCTCCTTATTTTTGTATAAAATTATCATTGGGATTATTTATCTTATTGTTATTTTTGGCAACTCAAACTAATCAATAATGTTATGAAAAAAATCTTTTTGAATAAACAACAAATTCTCTTATTAGTTTTTTTTCTTATTCTCTTTTCTTGTAAAGACAAAACTACCGAAGATGCAAAAATCAATGATCTATTGTCGAAAATGACTTTGCAAGAAAAAATCGGACAGATGAATCAATTAAATGGGAGAAATCCAAATGAAAATCTATTCGAACAAATAAGAAAAGGTGAGGCCGGTTCCATTTTAAATGCCGAAAAACCCGAATTGGTCAATCAACTTCAAAAAATTTCCGTAGAAGAATCCCGTTTAGGAATTCCATTATTAATCGCCAGAGATGTAATTCATGGATATAAGACCATATTTCCCATCCCTTTAGGACAAGCAGCCTCTTTTAATCCTGATATTGTAGAAAAAGGAGCAAGGATAGCTGCAATAGAATCTTCAGAGTATGGAATTCGTTGGACTTTTGCTCCGATGATAGATATTTCCCGCGATGCCCGCTGGGGACGTATTGCCGAAAGTTTCGGAGAAGATACTTATCTTTCCGAATGCTTAGGGGTTGCTATGGTGAAAGGATTTCAAGGGGATGATTTATCCCAGCCTTCATCCATCGCTGCTTGTGCAAAACATTTTGTAGGTTATGGCGCTGCAGAAGGAGGAAGAGATTACAACTCTACATTTATTCCGGAAAGATTATTGCGCAATGTTTATTTTCCTCCATTCGAATCTGCCGTAAAAGCAGGATGTGCAACTATAATGACTTCATTTAATGATAACGATGGGGTACCATCTTCCGGGAATAAATTCATACTAAAAGATGTCTTACGCGATGAATGGAAATTTGATGGAGTAGTAGTTTCCGATTGGGCTTCTGTTAGAGAAATGATCAAACATGGTTTTTGTGCAAATGAAAGTGAAGCAACCATCTCTGCCGTAAATGCAGGATTAGATATGGATATGGTTTCTTATTGTTATATCCAATGTTTGGATAGTTTAGTTAAAGCCGGTGCTGTTTCGGAAAAAATAATCGACAATGCTGTGCGCAATATACTCAGGTTAAAATTCAGACTGGGATTATTTGACCATCCTTATATAGATACCAATGAAAAATCCAAAGCTTATTGTGAAGATCATCTGCAAGCAGCAAAACAAGCCGCCACGGAATCATTCGTTTTACTGAAAAATGAGAAAAACACATTACCTCTCTCCTCTTCCATAAAAAAACTAGCCATCATAGGTCCGTTAGCAGATGCTCCGCATGATCAAATGGGAACTTGGTGTTTCGATGGAGATAAAACTAAAATACAAACTCCTTTGAATGCTTTTCGTGAAATCTATGGAAAAGATGTGGAAATTATTTATGAACAAACATTAGCTTACAGCAGAGATAAGAATAAATCTGCCTTCCCGAAAGCTATTTCTGCAGCACAAAAATCAGACGCAATTGTTGTTTTTGTGGGTGAAGAATCTATTCTTTCAGGAGAAGCGCATTGCTTAGCCGAATTGAATTTACAAGGAGAACAGTCTACATTGATCAAAGAGCTGAAAAAAACCGGAAAACCTATCATAATGGTTGTAATGGCGGGACGTCCTCTTACCATTGCTGAGGAAGTAGATTTATCAGACGCTGTTCTATATGCCTGGCATCCGGGAACTATGGGAGGGCCTGCTATTGCCGATATGATTTTCGGGAAAACTGTTCCATCCGGGAAATTACCGGTAACTTTTCCTAAATATGTTGGACAAATTCCCATGTATTACAATCATAATAACACCGGACGTCCGGCAAAAAGAACGGAAATCTTGCTGAACGATATTCCTCTTGAACCTCGTCAATCTTCATTAGGATGTACTTCTTTTTACTTAGATGCAGCTTTTGATCCCTTGTTCCCTTTCGGATATGGCTTGTCTTATACCACATTCGAATATAAAGATTTGAAATTATCTTCCGACAATCTTAATAAAACAGATACTTTGTCGGTAAAATTCACATTAAGCAACACAGGAAAATATGATGCTACAGAAATTGTACAATTATATGTGAGAGATATGGTTGGTTCCATTACCCGGCCTGTTAAAGAATTAAAAGCATTCGAACGGATTTTCTTAAAATCAGGAGAAAGAAAAGAAATAAATATGCAATTACCAATACAACAATTGGCTTTCTGGAACATAGATTTCAAAAAGACAGTAGAACCGGGAGATTTCCAATTAATGTTAGGAACAAACAGCATTGAAGGATTAAAAGCAGATTTCAAAGTAAAATAAATTACCTAAAATATAATATGAGACATTTATTTGTGGCCATTTTCAGTTTATTATCATTTCATATGAATGCAAATACCCCATTAATATCAAATGTCTATTCGAGGGAAATAATTTCCCTGAATGGAAGTTGGAATTATATCGTTGATCCTATGGACAACGGTTATTACAATCATCGTTTGGAACCCATGAAAAATGGTTTTTTTCAAAACCGCAAGCAAAAAAATCCATCGGAATTGATCGAGTACAACTTTTACATATCTACTGTACTGAGAGTTCCCGGAGATTGGAATACACAATATGAAAAACTCTTTTTCTACGAAGGAAGCATATGGTTCAAAAAAGATTTTCCCTATACAAAAAAAGAAGAGAAACGTACTTTTATTTATTTCGGAGCAGTTAACTATAGATCATGGGTTTACATCAATGGCAAATTTGCCGGAGAACATGAAGGTGGATATACTCCTTTTAATTTTGATGTTACCGACCTGTTGAAAAACGGCGACAATTTCGTTGTAGTAAGAGTTAACAATACCAGACAAAAAGACAATATTCCTACAGTCAACATGGATTGGTGGAATTATGGAGGAATTACTCGTGATGTTATGTTAGTGGAAGTTTCTGATATTCATATCCGGGATTATTCAATACAATTACCAAAAGCTAATCCGAATGTAATTACCGGATGGATAAAATTAAACAAACCGGTTGCCGGAGAAACAATTTCTATTTCCATTCCGGAATTGAAAATAAACAAACAACTTACAACCGATAAAGATGGAACCGGATACTTTGAATTCAAATCCAAACCTCAATTATGGATCCCTGCTGATCCTAAACTATATGAAGTAATTATCACCCGTGGATCTGAGGTCGTAAAAGACGAAATAGGCTTCCGTACCATTGAAACAAAAGATAAAAAGATATTATTAAATGGTAAAGAAATCTTCTTAAAAGGGATTTCTATTCATGAAGAAGCTCCATATCGAAATGGACGTGCATGGTCAAAAGAAGATGCAGAGATATTGCTTTCCTGGGCCAAAGAGCTAGGATGTAACTATGTACGCTTAGCCCATTATCCTCATAATGAATACATGGTAAGAACCGCTGAAAAAATGGGACTGATGGTTTGGTCGGAAATTCCGGTGTACTGGACTATTTCATGGGATAATCCGGCAACTTATCAAAATGCAGAAAATCAATTAGATGAAATGATATACAGAGATAAGAACCGTTGCGCCATCATTATTTGGTCTATTGCTAATGAAACTCCTCATGGTGAAGCCCGAGACAAATTCCTATCCAATCTTTCCCGATCTGCCCGATCTAAAGATAATACCCGTCTAATCAGCATGGCTATGGATGTTGCTAAACTTGAAAATAATACAAATATCATGGAAGATAATATGAATGAATTTGTAGACATTATGAGTTTTAACCAGTATTTGGGATGGTATTCCGGAACTCCTGACGATTGCCGTACCCGTCAATGGAAAATCCCTTACAACAAACCTGTTATTATTAGTGAATTTGGAGGAGGTGCATTACAAGGAATGCATGGAAATAAAACAACACGCTGGACAGAAGAATATCAAGAAGAATTATATACCCGTTCCGTAGAAATGTTTGAAAGAATTGACGGCTTGGCAGGAGTATCTCCCTGGGTATTAAAAGACTTTCATTCCACCAGACGTCAACTCCCAGGTATCCAAGATTGGTTTAACAGGAAAGGGTTAATTTCAGATCAAGGCATCAAAAAGAAAGCTTTCTTTGTCATGCAAGAATGGTACAGTAAAAAATAAACGTTAAAAAAATCAAATCCAATTCAATAAAAATGAACATTATATAACAAAGGTCATAATGTGACGTTATATTGACAATATTAACCCCTAAATATTTTTTTATGAAGAAATTATTATTATTTTCCGGATTGATGTTGATGTCTCTGTCTTTTGCTATGGCACAAGGAAAAGGAAGTAGTGCTTTGGGATTAAGCTTGGCTTATAATACCCAAGTAGAAATAACAGGCTTAGGAATCAAATATCAATACGGATTAACCGACCAAGTGGAAATTTCTCCTGCTTTTACTTACTTTTTTGAAAATGATGACATCAGTGCATTTTCTTTTGATGTAGATGCTCGTTATTTGTTTCCATTAGAAAATGACCTAACCTTGTATCCTATCCTGGGAATAAACTTCACTAATATGGATTTTGGGCCAAGTTCAGATACTGGATTCGGGATTAATGCCGGAGTTGGAATCCGTTGCCCTATAGCTGATAATCTTTTGTTAGGAGGAGAATTTAAAAGAAGCGTATTATTAGAGTTAGCCGACCAACCGGTTATATCGTTTTCTTTGTTGTATAAATTCTAATTAAAAATAAGGTAACACACAGATTATACAAAATACATTAATATGCTGTATTTTCTGTGTGTTGCTTTTTTTCATTCTGATTCCCAAACTATGTAACCTTATACTATGAGTAACTCTTTCCCTTATAAAAAATTTAACTTAACCTTTTTCTTTATTTTTATCTCTATATTTTTATATACTTCCTGTAATTGGAGACATACAAATCACCATCTTGTTTTAGCGGAAAAAATATTAGAAAATAACCCTGACAGTTGTATTAAATTATTGAACTTAATTGATGTTGATAAACTAGATAAGAACCAATTCGCAGCATATACCTTATTTCATACTATCTCAAGAGATAAATTATCTCAGAATATAAAAAATGACACTTTAATATATACCCTTCCTTCTCATTTTGAAAAAACGAAAAATAACAGGAAAGCCGCTTGGGCAAATTTATATGCCGGAAAAGTTACATTTTTAAATGACCATTACCACGAAACAAATTCACATTTACTTAAAGCTGAAGAATTCGCGAAGAAAGCAAATGATTACAACCTATTGGGAATTATCCTCTCCGAACAAGGATTCATGTATCAAAAAGAACTGAACATTATTCAAGCTAAAAATTGTTATATTTCTTCCCAGCAATATTTCAGACAAGCAGGAAACGAGAAGGATGAAAAATATGTTTACAATCAAATTGCTTATCTCTTTTTATTACAGGAAGATGAGCAACCCGATAGCGCTATTTTCTATTACCAAAAGGCACTCAACTATGCAAAAGCGAATAATGATTCTTTGAAAATGTCCAATATCTACAGAAACATAGCCATTGCACATGTAGAAGCCGAAGAGTTTGCTATAGCTAAGAGATTTGTAAGAAAGGCGATTTCGATAAACAACTCAGAAAAATTTGCTTTTGGGAACTACAGCCTGATGTCAAATATCTGCCTCTGGAATAATGAAGTGGATTCTGCAATTTATTATGTAGCTAATTTTCTTTCGGATGACGCCAGAAATCACTTAGACAAGCACATGTATCACACTATGTTGTACAGGATAAACAAACAGATAGGACAACATAATAAAGCCTTAGAAAACCATGAGTTAATGTACAAATATGCAGAAATAATATTCAAAGAAAATCTGGAACATTCCATGGCAGAAATTTCTAAAAAATATCATTCGGAAAAAATCCAAAATGCATACAACAAGATAGTAATACATCGGCAATACTTGATCATATTATTGATATTTACTTTTTTGTTGTGCTTATCATTAGGATATTTCTTCTTCTCTTCCGTTAAAAAGAAAAAACGTGAGATCACTGAAGCCGAAGAAAATATAGAAATGTTGAAAGGGATGTTGTTAAAAGAAAACTCTCCAATCAAAGAAATACTACTTCAACGATTAAATATTGCCAGAAAAGTAACACAAATAGAATTACTTCCTCATAAGAAAAATGACAAGGAGTTCCTGAAACGATACAATGAAATATTCAAAGACGACCTGAAAGATTTATTATTATGGGAAAACCTGATGCCTGTTTTTGAAGATTTATACAAAGACTTCATACATACAATTAATTCTACATATCCTGAATTAGCAGATAAAGATAAAATAATTTGTTGTTTGATACACGCCGGATTTTCTATTCCAGAAGTTGCATTTATTACCTCTTATACATACGATTCATTTCGAGTTTACAAAGTAAAATTGAGAAAGAAAATGGGATTCGACTCAAATGGAGATTTTATGAATTTCCTCAGGGAATAAATATACCTATTCAACTTTATAAGTTTTATTCAAATTCTCTGAAAACAAAAATCTTAATCAAAAACCATCCGGTAACCTGCAATCATCATTTGTAGAAATCTTGTAGAAACAATAATTTGTTTTTTGAAAAGCAAAAAAATTCT
>JAVBMM010000197.1:0-16588 GCA_031552425.1 Bacteroidales bacterium
CTTATTCCTCTTTTTTTTAAGACATTGAAATGTTGCTTGTGGAAATCATAAGATAAGAGAGAACTATTATTAAGAATGTAAATATACCCGTTTTGATTTCCGGTTACTTCCCGGATATTACTTCCTTGTAAGTCGGTAGTGTCTCCTTGACTGTATTGGAAAACTTCTACTTTTTTTCCATCAAACATATTTAATCCATTCCTCGTCCCAATCCACATACGACCAAACTCATCTTGATAGATAGAATGAACTGTCGGTTGTGAAAGTCCGTCATTCACACTTAAATGATTGAAAAATAGGCTTTGTGAATATCCTGTAAAGGCAAGAGACAAAAAAATAATTAGATAAAATAAAAATGGCTTTATATTTTTCATTGTGAAAATATTAGATTTAAAGCAAAGTTAATATAGAATTATTGAAGTTAATCTCAAAATTCAATTTTAATTTATAGGAAGTCGTTTAGACTTTTAAAATTAAATAAAAAGAACTCACAACTACGTCGTTCAAACAGCTTTTTATTTTTAACACCTCCACTACATATTTTTCTTAACGCCATTTGTCCGAGGTCAGAAAGCTGACCCTTGGGTGGTTAAATGCAAAGTCTAAATAACGTCATCGTAAAACTAACGAGAGGGATAAGTAGCAATAGTTTTTAATTGTTAATAAATCTAAATTAACATTTGTAAATGTGAAATATATTATTTATCTTTAAGTATTATTTCCATCCTGAATCAATCATCCTTCTTAAACATACTAAAAACGGGTATTTTCATTGAAAATGCCCGTTTTTTTATGAAATATAGTAGGACTGTAATGCATCTACACTAGGGCTGCAAGACTATTATAGTAGGACTATAATGCTTCTACAGCCCTACTATATGATAAAAATAGCAAAATATAACCTAACCTACTAATTGATATTTATTAAATATTACAAATATAAGTTAATATTAATTAAAAAACAACAATAAAAAGTAAGATTAAAAGTTTAATTTGTGTCCTATTGTGCTGTGACAATTCACTCATTTTTTTATTTCTAACCTATTGTAATAGTACAAATTGATATGAAAAACATCCAAATACTTTGGGTTGGGATAATTTTACCTATTTTTAAGACGATTTTACCTCTTTTTGTTTGAAGTAGATTTTATATTTGCCTACAAATTGTATTTAATCTAATTGTTAATTTAAAAAATGTAAGAAATGAGAAAGAAATTTTACTTATTGATTGTTGCTACGTGTATGTGTTTGTTCGTGGTAAAAGGACAAAATTATGCGTCTAACGGAGATATGGAGAACTGGAATGAAGTAGCGGGGGTATATGATCCTGTTCCTGTTGGTTATGTGAAAGCAGTTGGAACTAATGCTTGGACTGAACGTGTGGATGGTCGTGGAGCAACAGGTAATGCACTCAAGATGAGGCAGCCTTCTACCGATAATGGTCAACACAGGAGATTGGATTTTCCTGTAACGCAAAACCTTGCTCCCGGTACTTATGTTTTCTCCGCTTATTTTAAGGGAGTGGGAACCATTAGGTGGGTAAAAGTATCTAAAGGTAATGCTTATGATGGAACCAATGGTGTAAATTATATTGCCAGTACTAATGTTGCAGCAGATGATTGGCAAGAAATTAGTTTTGAAATACCTGTTACCGAAGCAGGTACAATATTCTTTTCTATGTCTATTTTTAAGACAACAGATGATACAAAACCGTTTTTGATGGACGATGTTACTGTTACCGTTAAATCAGGTGATCTTTCTTCGGATGCAACATTAAAAAGTATTAAATTCAAAGACCCTGGAATCAGTACAACATATCCGGATGGAGATTTTTCTATGCCTGGAGTTAATGCAGCTACTACAGCATATACATTTCCTCGTTGGTTTGGATGTGATACGGTACCTACTATAATTGCAGAAACAAATTATGCACTTGCTACATATACAGTTGATTATGGTGGTTCAAAAAAATTCTCTGAAATAAATGATCCTAGTGTGAAAACAAAAATAGTAACAATTACAGTAGAGGCAGAAGATGGAAGTACACAAGATTATACTGTCACTTTTGACAGAACAGATTTTGTTTGTGGATTTGTTACTCAAATATCTACAGTAGCAGGTAGGGAGTTTTCAAGTATGTCGAGTGGTATATATAGAAGAAGTACTACAGATCATGGATTATATTGGGGAAATGCTACTGTTCGTCCAGGATCATCTACCGGAGGATATATTATTACTACCAAATTAATCAATGGGGCCGGCACATTGTCTTTCTGGACAGGAAAATATTCCGGATCTGATGCAGGAGAGTTAAATATAAAAGTAACATACACAACAGACGGAAGTATTTGGAATGATGTTCCTAATGGTTTGGTTAGAATTGATAGTGCCGCTTTGAATGGAGCATGGACTGAAATCTCTCTCCCCATTCTAAAAAATAATCCTGATACACAAATTAAGTTGGAATATATAAGTTCATCTGCAAATTATTCAACAGTTAACCTCGATGATATCCGTATTACCCCTTATGCAGGAACATCTACTCCCAAGATGAAACCTAATAATTCTGCAAATATTTATGCTCAGGGAAATTTTATTGTCATTGCAGAAAAAATGCCTTATAAGGTGTATACAGCAGGTGGACAATTGATAGCATCTGGAACTAATGCTGATGACTTAGTCAGAATTCCCGTCAAACAAGGTTTGTATATTGTAAAAGCCGGAAATTCATCGAAAAAAATTATTGTAAGATAAAAATATGAAAAAGATTTATTTGTTTGTCTTATTTTTGTGTACAAGTTTATTCGTCGTACATGCTCAAGAACTATTGACAAATGGAAGTTTTGAGACATGGACGAATGGGACCGGTTTCCCTGATGGTTGGGGAACTGTCAAAAGTGATGGAACGGATTGGATAGCCAAATCTTCCAGTGCAAGAACCGGTTCAAATGCTTTACAATTAATATGTACAGAAACAGCCAGCACAGATATTCGTAGTTTTTCTTCTCCTTTATTTAATATTGCTCCGGGTGAATATTTGGTAGAATTTTATTTAAAAGGGAAGGGAAGGATCAGAAATATTAGTTTCACTAAAGGATCGGAAACTCCTAATGAAGCATTAGGAAACCGTATCTTGGCGACAAGTAATATTTTAAATGGAGTTGTTCAAGTTTCGGCATGGACAAAATACCAGGCTTATGTAGTTATTCCGGAAAATAATAATTGGTCAGAAGTCCGTATGCATATTGGTTTTAATAATACAGAAGCAGCGGGTAGTGCAGATGCTTTTTTGATAGACGATATAAGTGTCAAAATAGCACCAACTCCGGCAGTTCCGGTGGCTTTTTATTTGAAAAACTTACCGATACCAAGAATTGGAACCGATTCTGACGTTGATATTATTAATGATTTGAAAGCAGATGGATTCTTAGTGGTGGAAGTAGATTGTAGCGGGTATCCTTCCGGTTCTCCGGCTTTGGAAAACAGGTTATTGGATTTTCATATTGATGTGCCGAATTATCTTCCTGCACATACTCCATCAGGAGTAACACCTGATTTGAAAACAATTTTTTATGTTCCTGCAGGTTATCGGGTTGCGCGTGATATCGTTGTTTGGAATATCAAAGACTATGGAGCAGAAAATATTTTGAATTATGTAATGACTGTTTATAATACAGAAGTGGTTAATGAATATAAAATACCACAAGTTACTACTCCAGATCAGATGGTAGATAAAAAAGGAATGCCTATTGATTACAATTTAAGAATGGATATTATATATCCTTCGGGAACGCCGGCTCAAAAGGTGCCTCTTTTATTGAACTATTCGTCTAATTCGCCTCGGTTTGCTCCGTTTTCTCCGGAAACTTCCGGACGATTGGAAGTTCGTAGGAGAGCTATTTATCCTTTAGGATTTTTATCAACAGGGTATGCCTTTGTCAATATAGACCATTGTTATATTCCGTTATCCAGAAGTGATAAGTTCAATTATGGATATTATGATCGCTATACTTTAGATTCATATAATGGAGTTGCTTATGTTACTTCTGCTCTTCGTTATATTCAGTCTCAATTAGATACCTATAATCTGAATGGTAAAATAGGTACCATGGGAATTTCTAAAGCATCTTATGCTTCGGTTGTTGCAGCGAATGTTCATAATGACGTGATGTCTGAATATTCTTCTGCACATGGAGCAACTAATCCTAATCAACCCTACCAAGGTTACAGGAGTCATGTGGATGTAGCTTATGCTGCTGCCGGTGCGGGAACAACCCGTACGAGTAGAATTGTAGATGAAGATACTTCTCCTATGATTACTTCTATTGGAAGGGATGATAGTTACAACCATTGGCCTTTGTACCCTGCTGCAATTACTCCGTTAATAAATGCGGGTATTATTCGCTTGGATATGTGGATGGAAGAGATGGGACATACTTACCCTGTTAGTGGAACGGATTATGTTACCGGAATAGATAGATATCCTCTGTTCAAAACATTTTTTGACAATTTTTTGAAACCGGAAGATCATGTTAATCCGGAAGTGTATTATATTCTTCCGAAAGAGAATACAAGTACTGTCTATCCGGATGGAACTTTCCGTTCTTTGCTTCCGGATAAGGTATTGCCTCCTTTGAAGGGAATTTCTCCAATGGATCAGATTACTGTTCGTTTCTTGTCTTCTATGAACACAGGGACTATTTCTCAATATCTTAAGGTAATAGATGTGGCATCCAGTACTGAAATTCTTGGTACATGGGCTCCTTCTATGAAGAATACCTGTTTTAAATTTACTCCCGGAACGGCATTGGAAGTCGGTTTAAGTTATAAGGTACAAGTATTGGAAAATGCAGAAGATGTAGACGGAAATAAATTACAATCAGGTGTGGAACGTATCTTTTCTGTTACAGAGGCTCCTCCGGGTGTTCAGTATGGACCAAATTTGATGACCAATGGAGATATGGAAAACTGGAATAAGACAGGAGGCGTTTTCGATATTTTACCTGTGGGTTATGTAAGAGGACAAACTGCTACCGGTACATGGGCAGAACATGCAGACGGACGTGGAGGTACTGGTAATGCTATTAAGCTAAAACAACCTTCTACTGATAACGGACAACATAGAAGGTTAGACTTTCCGGTGTTGAAAAATATTACTCCGGGTAAGTATCATTTTTCTGCTTATTTCAAAGGAGTCGGAACTATCAGATGGGTGAAACTATCTAAAGGTAGTTCTTATGATGGAACTAGCGGAACAAATTTTATTACTACTACAGATATTGCTTTAGGAGCAGAAGAATGGCAAGAGGTTACATGTGATATTATTATTACGGAAGAAAGTGATTATCATCTTTCCATGTCTTTCTTTAAAACGATAGATGCAGATAATCCGTTTTTGATTGATGATATTTCATTCAGGAAAATAATGGAAGAATCATCTGTAAACGGTAATTATATTCCTAATGGAGATATGGAAGAATGGTTGGAAATAGCCGGAAATTATGTAGATCTTCCTGATGGGTTTGTAAGAGGAGTTGGAACAAACGCTTGGACAGAACATGCAGAAGGTCGCGGAGAATTCGGAAATGCCATCAGGTTAATACAGCCTTCTACAAGCGACGGCAACCATAGAAGACTTGATTTTCCTGTAGTGACTGATCTTCCTCCCGGAGATTATATATTTTCAGCATTTTTCAAAGGAGTGGGAACCATTAGATGGGTAAAGTTGTCAAAAGGTAATGCTTATGATGGAGGTCCCGGAGCTGTAAGTAATTTTATCACTACAACAGACATTAATTCATCGGAAGAGTGGGTGGAAGTGAAACAAAAGATAACAATTACAGAAAGGAGTAGTTATCATTTTTCTATGTCTTTTTTCAAAACAATAGAAGAAACGAAACCATTTTTGATTGACGATGTTTCATTGACAGCATATGAAGGTTCTTCTTTGCCTTCCGTAAAAATGTCGAGATTGAATATTTATGCTGGAAATCAGTCAATTGTTATTGGAGAAAGAATGCCATACACTATCTATTCTGTTAGCGGACAATTAATTACTTCCGGAAATAATACCGGAGATAGAGTGGAAATTTTTGTAAGACCGGGATTGTATATTGTAAAAGCCGGAAATCAGGCTAAGAAGATTTTTGTAAAATAAATCAAAGCAGAAAGTAATTTCTGAAACGATTTCTTCGTATAAAGCCTGACTTGTTTACCCCAAAGTCAGGCTTTATGCGTATAAATTATTGTCATAAACTGCATAAAAAAGCAATTGATAGCTCTTTCTTTTCACCTGTTGTAATCGTACAAAATGATGTAAAAATTGTCCAAATTCTTTGACTTGGGATAATTTTACCTGTTTTTGAGACGATTTTGCCTTTTTCCATTTAAAGTAGATTTTACATTTGCGTATAAATTGTATTATAATTGAATTGTTAATTTTAAAAATTAAAAAAATGAAAAAGAAACTATTACTAATGTGTGCTGCGGCAGCCATGTTTGCAGTTTCAGCTGTGAGTCAAAACTTGTTTACGAATGGTGATATGGAAGCATGGGACAATGCTAATTCACCGTTTTTGCCTGATGGCTATGTCCTTAAAAGTGGTGTTGCTACTACCGAATTTTCTAAAGTTCCCGGACGTAATGGATCTGCCAATGCACTCCGGATTCAAAAGGCTTATTATGGAACAGGTAATGCTTCAGACCGGATTTTTTCTCCTTATATAACAATTACATCTTTAAGTACAGCTAAAACATATCGTTTATCTCTTTGGGTAAAGGGAACGGGTAGGATTCAATACATGTATGTGTTAGCAAGCCAAAGTTCTATTAATGGAATCAGGCAGGATTTAACAACTGCTTCTACTGGTATTGATTTTGACTATGCTGATTGGACAGAAGTTTCATATACCTTTAACCCGGATAAATCCGGATATAAGAATATTATGTTCATTATTTGCGGACGTACAACCGGCGAAACTTCAGATGCTTATATAGATGATATTTCTATCCAAGAATATATTTCTGATGATGCCACTTTGAAAAAAATAGCTATACAAGATCCCGTAAATTCAGGAGCAAGTTATGATTTTGCATTGCCGGGATTTGCTCCGGCAACTATTAATTATACAGTTCCTTTGTGGTTTGGAGCAGATACAGTTCCTGATTTAAAAATAGAACCCAACGTTGGATTGTCAACATATGTTATTGATAATGATGGATCAAATGCTTTTGTGGCAGGAGCAAAAACGAAAGAAGTAACTATTAAGGTAACAGCTGAAAGCGGGGCAACTAAAGATTATACTGTCACTTTCGACCGGACAAATTATGTTGTTGGATTTTTCAGGGTTACAGGAACCATTGATGCAGCTAACACTACAATTTTAGCCCAATTCAGTGATATCAAAGGTTTATATGGGCCGGGTTCTACAAATGCTACTTTTCATAATGACTATTGGGGATATAGTTCCATTCGTCCTTATGGGAGTGGAAGTTCCTCTAGTGGAGGTCAAGCTTATTTAGTTACAAAACCATTAGTGAATGGAGCCGGAACTATATCTTTTTGGACAGGAGCTCTTTCTGCTACTTTTCCGAGTGAAACTACCGCTCTTGACTCTTTGTACTTGAAGTTGAGTGTTACAACAGACGGAACCTGGACTGATTTAAAAGAATGGCAGGTAGATACTACTGCACTACATGGTCAATGGACAAAAATGGAGTATGATATCAAAAGTTCCGACCCGAATACTCAAATTAAATTGGAATATAGAAGAGGAACAGGTGTGGCCAAATATTTACCCATTGATATTGATGATATCTTTATTACTCCATGGACAACAGTGGGTATGGATGGTGAAAAAATTAAACCTTTTACTACATTGAATATTTATCCTCAAGGACAAGCAGTTGTTGTTGCAGAAAAAGGTAGATATATGATTTATACTGCCAACGGGCAATTAATCGCTTCCGGAAATAATACAAGCCAAGCAATTACTATTCCTGTAAAATCCGGATTATACATTGCCAAATCAGGTAATCAAGCTAAAAAGCTTATAGTGAAGTAACCTAATCCACGCAGATTGCACTGATATATACAGATACCACAGACAGCGTAATCTGTGTGCTAATTTTTAATTTATAAAAAATGAAGACACAATTTAAATCCATTTTTGTTATTTTATTATTTTCTGTTGGTCTGCAAACTTTTGTTTCGGCGCAACCTAATGCGAAATCAGTCGTTTTTTACCTGCAAAATCTGCCTTATGAAAGAATAGGAAGCATGTCGGATAACGATAGTATAGACAGCATTGGTAAAATGGGATACAGGGTTCTTCCTGTCGCTTGCAGCAGGTATCCAAGAACTTCTCCGGAACTGGAAGAAGAACTTATTAAGTTCCACGAAAATTCACCTGCTATACTCGGACAATACTATACTAGCAAAGAAATATCAGCCCTTGATGTTTTTTATGTACCGGAAGGCTATATATTGAAACGGCAGATCCCCATCTGGAATATTAAGGAACATGGGGCGGAAGGTTCGCTAGATTATGTAATGAGTACTTATAACAAAGAAATTGTTGAAAAATATGGGGTAACACCGGTTACTAATCCGGATGATATGGTGGGCAAAGACGGTACCCCTATTGATTATACCTTATATATGCACGTTGTTTATCCGAGTGGTACAGCTACGAAAAAAGTTCCTCTGATGATGATGTTTAGCGCTTCTTCCAGCAAGCAGGGGTCGCTGAATCCGGTAAAAGAGAAGCAATCGACAAGGTACAGGAATATCTTTCCATTAGGTTTCCTTACATCGGGTTATGCTTTTGCCATTGCTGACCACTGTTACAATCCGTTGGCACATTCCCATGTTTATGCCCATTTCGATCGTTACGACCTCGATAATTGGAACGGATTAGCATCTACAACGGCTTATATCCGCTATTTGAACAAATATGCCGACGAATATAACCTGAACAGTAAAATCGGAGTAATGGGTATCTCGAAAGCTGCTTACAGTGCCGTACGAAGTGCCGATAAGCTTAATGCTGACGGAGTAGAGCGCAGTATGTTTAACAATACACCGAATACCAAACCTCAGCCTTGGGAGGGTTATCCCAGCACGGTAGATGTCGCTTATGCAGCAGCAGGTAACGGCAGTCGTTGGATTCCCCAATACGTAAATGAGAACACTGTGCCGATGGTTACTTCCGTAGGGCTTACCGACCAGTACGGGCATTGGAGTGTTTATCCGGAGATAGTGAGACATTTCAAAAAGATTGATAATATCCAACTGTCTTTCTGGATGGAAGACCTGGGTCACGATTATCCTTGTATCGGTACCGATCTGGCGACCGGCCTCAGCAGGTACAGGCTTACTAAAGAATATTTTGATATGTACTTAAAACCTGCTGTTGCATCGAATCCGCTGAAAGTATTTTATGTACTCCCAAAAGAAAACTCGCCGGAAGTTAATCACAAAGGCTTTTCGAGGGTGTTGGCTCCGGACAATATACTCCCATCGGATATTTACGGCATATCTCCTTACGACCCTATCACTGTCAGGTTCTTGTCTTCACTCAATATTAATAATATCAAACAATACGTTAAAGTATATCATAAGAGTTCCAACATAGAAATTGAGGGAACATGGACCTCTTCGATGCGGAACACTGTGTTCCAGTTCAAGCCAACCGGAGACATGATTGTTGGTGATATATATAAAATTGTAGTATCGGGCGGATTACAAAATGAAATAGGGCAAACACTTCCCGAAGATTTTGTACGCGAATTTAGCGTTACTACTGTCGAAGATTTTTCAGAGCCGGAACCTCCAAGCATCGAAAATGGCGTTTTCTTTGACGATTTTGAAAGAGGCAGTATTTCTGTCGGTGGTTATCCCATGACCTACTACAATATCTCCAAAAAAGTTATTTCAGGTACATCGCCTGCCGATCCGGAGATTTCTGTAACCTCAGACCATGGCGGACGTCTTAGAATCCCGAACAGAAAAGGTGAAGGAAATGCCGCGCGTGTGTGGGTAACAGGCGAATTAGCATCTTATTCTTCTCCTTTCAAAAACAAACTGAATGAAATTGATGCCGATTCGGTGGTGTGGACTTATAACATCCGGAATAATTCCTCTACTGAATACCTGGGATTCGATGATAACCAACGTGCAATTGCCACAATATTGGTTGCCACCGGTTCAGATTTATCAACAGCTTCGGGATATGCAATTACTTATGGTGGAACAGGTTCTGCGAAACGTTATCGCCTTGTTAAATTTACCGGAGGCCTCGATGCCAATGCTAAAGTTCAAACTATTATAGCCATGGGAAGTGATTTAGCAAGTAATACCGGTTATTTTAGTATTAAAGCAACGTATATCCCTGCCACAAACACATGGAAGTTACACCGCAGGTTAGACGCTTCCAGTTCCACCGGGACTTACAAAAATCCGATAACTGATACCAGTGTATACACACGTATCGGAGAAGCTGTAGATAACACATTCACCACTACAGCGATGAGCCATTTCGGATTCTTATTGAATTATATTGGAACCGGCGACTATATTCAATTCTATGATAATTATGCGGTAAGGGTATTCGGCGGAAATTCTTCCGGCATAAAATACAACACTTATAGTGATTTTTATAAAATCCGTTCTATGAAAAATAGAATTTCTATAGAAGCTAACGATGCTGTCGCTATCCTATATGATGCCAGAGGAATGATAATTGGGACCCGGAATATTAAAGGTTCCGGCTCTTTTGAATCAATCCAACAAGGCTTATATATATTAAGAATTGAATCCAACGAGGGAATAAGCGATATCCGTAAAGTTGTGATACATTAATAGTTCTGGTGTGTTGACTTTTTTTTAGTCTAAAAGGTTAAGACTCGGTTGTAATGTTAAAAATACATGAAAACTGATTTTTAACCTTTGTTTTTTGTGAAATAAGAAATTATCTTGAAACTTTAGATAAGTTTCATAAAAAACGGTATTTTTGTCTTGAAATTAAAAAAAAGAACCTATTTTTGTCGAGTTTAAAAATTCTTGAGAAAAAATAAAACCAATGAAAAACGATTCTATAGACAGACGAGATTTTCTGAAAAGTGTAGGATTTGCCGGAGCAGGAATTGCTTTTGCAGCAACGCCTTGGTTATCAGCATTCGCTGATGCAAAACATACAAAAGATTCTAAAGCCAGAATAGGGGTGATCGGCCCGGGTTCCCGGGGACGCATGTTGATGCGTATGATGCTTCCTAATCCAAAAGTTGAAATAGTTGCTATTTGTGATGACTATCAACCATCCATAGATGAGGCTTTGAAGCTTACTCCTAAGGCAAAGGTTTACACGGATTACAGAAAATTATTAGAAGATAAAGAAATTGATGCAGTAGTTATAGCTACTCCATTGAATACCCACCTCCAAATAGCGTTAGATGCTTTTGATGCAGGAAAAAATGTTTTTTGTGAAAAATCATTGACTAAAACTGTTGCAGATTGCTACACTATGTACCAAAAACATAAAGAAACAGGTTTGATTTTCTTTTCAGGACAGCAACGCCTTTTCGATCCACGCTACATTAAAGCCATGGAAATGGTTCATGCAGGTGTTTTTGGGGACATAACATTTATACGTTCTTTTTGGTTTAGAAACGGAGATTGGAGAAGACCTGTGCCATCTCCGGAATTAGAAAGAAAAATAAATTGGAGGCTTTATAAAGAATATTCCGGAGGGTTAATGACTGAATTGGCATGCCACCAATTGCAAATAGGAAGCTGGGCCTTGCGTAGTATTCCTAATAAAGTAATGGGCGATGGAGCTATTGTTTTTTGGAAAGATGGACGTTAAGTATATGATAGTGTTAATACCATTTATACCTTTGATAATGGGATTAATATGACATTTTCTTCTGTTATATCCAATAAATTTTATGGTCTGGAAGAACAAATACTTGGACATTTAGGAACAGTAGAACCGGAAAAAGGAAAATATTATTTTGAAAAAGAAGAACCATCTCCCGGATTTTTGCAATTAGTAAGAGATATAGAGAGTAGTATATTTGAAACCTTACCATTTGCAGGAACCAGTTGGGAACCGGAAACATCTAAAACTAATTATGGAACTTATATTTTGGGAGAAAAGCCTGCCTCAGATGGAACATCTAATATGCTTGCCGCCTTTGCAGAAGCAGTTATCACTAAAAAACAACCTGTGAATGTTGCGGAAGAAGGATATTATGCAAGTGCTTTATGCTTGCTTGGACTTCAAGCTATAGAAGAAGGACGTATCCTTACTTTCCCGGATGAATATAAATTAGACTATCTAAATCACAAATCTCAAATAAAGGAGGAAAAAACGAAATGAAAGAAATAGTTATTTCTGGAAAAAGAAAAAAAATAGAATTAATAACGTTGTTGGTTTGTTTTGTTTTAGCTAATATATGCAATGTGTATGCTATCATAGAATATAAAACTCCTTGGATTGAGTTATTTACATCTTTAGGATTTGTTGTTGTTGCAACAGTTGTATTTTATGCTATTTGGACTTTCCTTCGTTTGATTTATTTTGGAATAAAATCAATATCTCGATCTAAAAAATAAAATCTGAATCATGCCGGTAAATGCCGGCATGATTTTGAAATTCTCCGAATATTTTCATATATATTAATACCATGACAATTACAAGACGAAATTTTTTAAAAAAAGCTACAGCTTTAGGTGTTGGTACTATTGTTATGCCGACTATAGTCCCCGCAAGTGTGATGGGAAAAAATGCTCCAAGTAATAAAATTAACATTGGTGCTATAGGAACTGGACGAATTTCTCGTTCTCATGATTTACCCGGTATTTGGAAATATGATATTGCAAGGGTAATCGCAGCTAGCGATGTGGACAGTAAACGCTTGGAAGAAGGTAAGGTGTTAATCAACAATTACTATGCTAAAAAAACAGGACAAGCGTCTTATAATGGAGTGGCAATCTACGAAAATTATCTTGACTTACTGAATAATAAAGATATTGATGCAGTTGTTATAAGTACGCCTGACCATTGGCATGCAAAACAAGCGATTGATGCTGTGTATGCAGGAAAAGATGTGTATTTGCAAAAACCGGCTTCACTTACTATAGAAGAGGGAAGGAAAATGAGTGATGCGGTAAATAGAACCGGACGTATTTTCCAGATAGGAAGTCAACAGCGTTCATGGGAACAATTTCGACAAGCTGTTGAGTTTGTTCGTAACGGACGTATTGGAAATTTGATTTCTTGTGAAGCGAGACTTCCGGGAGATCCTCCTGGTGGAAATACAGAAGAAATGCCTGTACCGAAACAATTGAATTATGATATGTGGTTGGGGCCTACTCCTAATGTGTATTATACTGTAGACAGAGTTCATCCTGTGTCAGGATATGGACGTCCGGGATGGTTGCGTTGCGAACAATTCGGAGCAGGAATGATCACTGGTTGGGGAGCACACCATTTCGATATTATTCAATGGGCAATGGATACTGAACATACCGGACCTATAGAAATAAGTGGAACTGCAGAATTCCCAACTTCAGGCTTGTGGAATGTACATGGTGATTTTAATACCGAGATGCTTTACGCGAATGGTGTGAAAGTATATGGATGTACTGATAATAAAACAGATAAACCCAATGGTGTAATGTTTAAAGGTACTAAAGGATGGATTTTTGTAAGTCGTGGAAATCAGCAGGTTACAAAAAGTGATCCTAATGCAGTGACCGGAAATGTAAAAGGAATAGCAGCCAGTTCTCCCGAAATACTTCGTCCTTTGGAAGATGGAGACTGGAGGGCGATGGTTAGCGACGATCAACATGGAAATTGGCTTGAAGCAGTAAAAAACAGAACACAACCAATTGCTCCTGCAGAAGTGGCTCATCGTTCTTGTACTGTATGTTTGTTGCAACATATTGCCATGAAATTAAAACGGAAATTATATTGGGACCCAAAAAATGAACGCTTCAAAAATGATGCTGAAGCAAATGCTATGCTTTCCCGCCCTCACCGCTCAGGATATAAGTTTTAATAAATATATAAATAATTAAAAATGAAAAGATTAGTTTTTATTTTAATGATTACTTCCACATTATTGTCAGCATGTAAACAAACATCTAAAAATGTTTTTACAGGTAAGGAAGGTGAAGTTTCTTTAATTGTAGTAGATCCGGGACATTTTCATGCCGCATTATTACAAAAAACAGCTTATCCTCAAATTAACAATGAGGTATATGTTTATGCTCCAGAAGGAGATGAAGTAAAAGAATACCTCGCAAAAATAGAAGGATTCAATACAAGAGCAGAATCTCCTACTAATTGGAAGGAGAATGTTTACCTAGGAGATGATTTCATGAGTAAAATGTTACAACAAAAACCTGGTAATGTAGTCGTTCTGGCAGGAAACAATCAAAAGAAAACAGATTATATTTTTCAATCTATAGAAGCAGGCTTGAATGTTCTTTCTGACAAGCCAATGGCTATTAATGTAGGAAATTTTGAGTTATTGAAGAAAGCTTTTGAAGTTGCTAATCAAAAAGGCGTTTTGCTTTATGATGTAATGACCGAAAGATATGAGATTACCACATTGCTTCAAAAAGAATTTTCTCGCCTTCCTGAAGTTTTTGGCGCTTTACAGAAAGGTTCTGCAGAACAACCGGCAATAGTAAAGGAAAGTGTGCATCACTTTTTTAAAGATGTGGCAGGTTCTAAATTAAAAAGACCGGCATGGTTTTTTGATGTGGAACAACAAGGTGAAGGAATTGTTGATGTAACAACACACTTGGTAGATTTAGTTCAATGGGAATGCTTTCCGGAACAAATTATTGACACTAAAAATATTGATGTATATTCTTCCAAACGTTGGCCTACTGTATTGTCTAAAGAACAATTCTCTACAGCTACTACCTTGAGTGAATATCCTGCATATCTTCAGAAATATCTCAAAGCAGACTCTTTGTTTGTATATTCCAACGGAGTATTCAATTACACAATCAATGGGGTTCATGCTCAAATTGGTGTTATCTGGAATTTTCAGGCTCCGGAAGGAACAGGAGATACACATTATTCTATCATGAGAGGAGAATTATGTAATTTGGTAATCCGTCAGGCTCAAGAACAAAATTACAAACCAACTTTGTATGTTGAACCTGTATCCGGAGATAAAAAAGCATTTTTGCCTCAATTACAAAAAGGATTAGCAACACTTCAACAACAATATCCCGGAATCGATTTGAAAGAAACTGCAAATGGATGGGAAGTGTTGATTCCTCAATCATATCATGTAGGACATGAGGCTCATTTCGGTCAAGTAGCTGAAAAATATCTTGGTTTCTTGAAAGATGGAAAACTACCTGCGTGGGAAGTGCCTAATATGATTGCCAAATATTATACAACTACTAAAGCGTTGGAAGTGGCGCTGGCAGGAAAATAATTAAAGATTGAAGGCTGTTACTGCCTGATCCATGGTTTCAAACAATTCGGCGACGGTTTCTGCACGAAGCATTTTTATCCGGGTCGATTTAAAATCAGGGATTCCTTTAAATAAAGGAGTAACGGCCAAATGTCTGCGAATGTGGATAATTCCTCTGCGTTCATCAAGACGTTCTATACTTTGCAGGACTTGTCTTTTTAAGATATCAAGGCGCTGAACGAATGATTCTTCGGGAAGCGCCTTTCCTGTTTCTAAGAAATGTTTTATTTCACGGAAAATCCAAGGAGCTCCGATGCTGCCTCTTCCGATCATCACGGCATCTACTCCATAATCGTCAAAGGCTTTTTTACATTTTTCTACCGAGGTGATATCTCCGTTTCCAATGATAGGAATATGCATGCGTGGATTGTTTTTGACCGCTCCGATTAATGTCCAATCGGCTTCCCCGGTATACATTTGCGCACGTGTACGTCCATGTATAGCTAATCCTGCAATTCCACAATCTTGTAACTTTTCTGCTAAATCAACAATGATCTTATGATCGTTGTCCCATCCTAAACGGGTTTTGACGGTTACAGGAATTTTTACTGCTTCAACAACAGATTTTGTGATTTCTACCATCAATTCCGGAGTTTTCAACATACCTGCTCCAGCTCCTTTACCTGCAACTTTTTTTACCGGACAACCGAAATTAATATCTAAAATATCCGGGCGAGCTTCTTCACAAATCCGTGCAGCTTCAACCATAGAAGCAACATCTTTACCATAAATTTGTATCACAACCGGACGTTCTTCATCAGATACCTCCAACTTAGCTTTTGTTTTGTTTACGTGCCGGATCAGTGCATCGCTCGATACAAATTCGGAATAAACCATATCAGCTCCAAACTGTTTGCACATCAGCCTGAAAGAAATATCCGTAACATCTTCCATCGGGGCAAGAAAGATAGGATATTTACCAAATGTTATGTTGCCGATTTTCATTTAAGATAGAAAAATTAGTCGCAAAGTTAAGAAAGTGTTCAAAACTTTGGTCGCTTTCTAATAATTAATTTACTAATTTTGCGGGCACTAATTAGCAATAATATTTTCAATGGAAGATATCCGTAAATTCGAAATCATG
>JAVBMM010000060.1:0-11265 GCA_031552425.1 Bacteroidales bacterium
TTGCCACCATAATTTTTGCAGTATCACCCAATAAACTCATTATAACTGCACTATCATTTAATTGTATTGCTTTCTCATTATAATTATTTTCTTGCACTTTAGTATTACACGAAGAAAACAACAAGCAAGAAATAAAAAATAGATAATAGATTAATTTCATACCTATCAAATTTGATTTGTTAACGAATACGAATTCCTTGATTAATATTTATTGAAACTGGAGCGAATATTGGGTGACAGACAGGTACTGCCGATCCTCCATTCATATATACAGTCCATCCTCCTTGGAAATTGATAGAAATATTACCACTTGTTGGCATTTTAAAGTATGCCTCTCCCACTAGCTTAAATCCTCCTTGAGCTGATAAGTAATGTCCTTTTAAAGATAATGCTTGTGTTGTTACCACAAACAATACAGAAAGTGAAATCATATCTATTTCACATTATGTGCCCTAAAATATATTGTAAGCAAAATATTGACTATTATTATCGTTGCTATATAAATGATACATAATATGTCTTTCTTTTTCTTTTCTTCTTTGGGTATTTTCTCAAACTTTTTTAATAATACTTTATATCTTGGCTTTTTAAAATATAAATAGTCAATTATAAGAACGATAATACCTATGATTAAGAATGGATTAACTCCTAATATATCTTCTATATAATAAGATTTAAATAGATATACATAAATTATTCCATAAAAAGGAATTATTGTAAATCCATGAAACACTGATAATCCAGTGATTGAATATAATACCGGTGTAACATTTTCTTTTATGATTTTTGTATTCCACCAATACAATCTGCAAAATAAATATTCAAAAAAGTTCACTTAAAATACCCCCTTTCTCTCATATATTCAAGTACAGGAGAATGATTCCTTTGCTTTTCTCTCCTCTCTTCCTGTAAACGTAAATATGTAGTCATCGGCCCATATTCTTTTCCAAGGCCATACCAAAAATTAGCCCAGCCACCCCAAAATCCGCTGTACATAGCTGCTCCTCCAAATGCTACATCTCCAGTTGCCTCTTCTATAGACATTTCTCCCAGTCTGGCCTTTTGAACAGAATTATACATACTATAAGCACCTAATGCATTTGAACCCCATCTAAACGGTTTGGCTATACTATTTGCGTATTTGTATTTTCCTCCAGTATATTGGTTACCTCCCCAGCTTTGGTCGTAAAATTGTCCATTCTTTCCCATCCATGTTCCTAAATCCCTACTGAAAAACATTTCGGATGTAGCTCCCATGCCTGCACCTCCATAAAATGTCCACGATGCCATTTCAGAGTGTATCTGTCTTGCATTATCAATTGACTTATCAATTTTTATTTCCAGCGATTTAAGATTGTTCATTTGCTCCTGATACACTTTCCAGTTTCCTGCCAAAGTTCCTGCTATTGAACCTATTTGAGAACCTACTCCAGACATGATACCACCCATTTTATGTGCATACTTCCAGTCTCCATCACTTGAGTACAAAGCGCTTCCAAGCCCAGCTCCGTAACCAATTGCTCCACCTATAACAGTTCCTGTTAAACCGTAAGCTGCAACAGTTCCACTCATCCCAAAATGGCTAAAAAAGGCAGTATTTGCAAGTGCAGGTGCCGCGTAAGAGTACCCCCAACCACCAAGAGCTCCAACTCCTGCACCAATTCCCATTCCTACCCAAGTGTTTTTATCCCAATTCCATTTTGCCGGATTCAAGTTTCCTTCAGCAGCACTACCTCCAATATAAGCCCCAAGTAAAGCTCCAGCAATGATAAACCAAAATTCCCCATCTGGATCAGTATATATCAACGGATTATTTAAGCCATAAGCATATCGATTATAACTCTGGCTAAAATCAGGGGCTTGGACGTATGGATCTGGGCTGAGGAAACGGCCTGTGATGGGATCATACAGACGGGCGTTCATATTGATAAGGCCGAACGTTGCCAGGTGTTCATGGCCTGTGTAACCCCTACCCAAAAATAGTTCGGGTTCTGTACCAAATGCATAATATTCATGGGTGTCGGGATTCCTTAATCTTCCCCAAGGATCATAACTTAATTCCTGTACCAATACCCCTTTGCTTTCCGTTACCTGGGCAATACTTCCCAAATAATCCCTGAGCAAGTAATGAAGCGTCCATTCCCCGTCATCTTCCTTCACATATACCGCAGGTGCAGAATAAGCATCACCCTCAAGATATAATTTTTCTCTGATGTGTCCAGAAGTAATGTCTCTTTCATACCGGGAACCAATATAGTAACGGGTCAGGTAATCTTCATCGTTATACTTGACTTGCATTTTGGTTCGGTCGTCTGAAGAGTCGTATTGGAATTGAGCAAAGTATCCATTCTCTGAAATAGTCGCAAAACGACGGGTAGAAGTGTAGGTGATTTCCTGGTTGCCGGATGGAACAACATTGTTTTCCTGCATCAAATCGGTAACTGCATAGGGTTTGCTTGGATGATTGTACTCAAAATATCCTATGCCTGCCCGGTAGGTTATATTACCTTTATCATCATAAGCCACATAAGTGTCTCCATTCAGGGTAGTCAAACGGTTCAAGTGGTCATAACCGAAATATTCAGTAATATTCCATTTAGTATCTTTTACCTCAATTTTACACCTTGAACTCATACAAAAAAACAGTTACAAACTACACATATTATTTATTTTACATTATAAATCTACAAGGCTTAGCCTCGTTTTCAGTTAGATATAGGCCAAAAATCCTATGAAGAACGGAGATTTACCAATTTATATAACAATAACTATGTAGCATTTTTTGCCTAAACGCTTCGCAATATCATTTGCAGTTTTAATACTTTCTTTGGCTATAACATAACTTCGTTTTGTGTAATCTTCTTGGTTTTCACTGTCTATTTTACTACATGACCAATTTAGGCAATGATATTCTTGTCCATCTCCCCAAAGTTGGTAAGCATATATAAGTTCACCATTTTCTTTTTCTGAAAGTATATCACCTCCTAAAACAGCAATTTGGTTACCATCTAATAAATCTAATGCATACAAGGCATCGTTTACTGTTAATGCAATTTCATCACTTCCCGGATTAATTTCCGATAATGGTCGTCCTTTTTCTCTAATAAAATTTAAATAAATAGATATCTGTTTCATATTATGGTATTAGTTTAAAAAATCTATGATCAATTTCATTTGTAATAGGATTTTTTATATACTCAAACACACCTGATTTACCCCCATAACTACCTGACATTTCTAACCACGGGTAAACTTTCCCATCTCCACCCACTTTCGTACTCCATCTGCCAAATTTAGTAGAATATGCATCTACGCTTTTAGGAAAATTATGAAACATATCATCCGCCTTATCCATTTGGCTGAGAACCTTATCTGAATATTTTGCACCTTCAAAGAAGGTTTTTCTAGCGGCTCTTGCAGCTTTTGCGGTCTTGAAGAAACTAAAAATACCTTTCGTAAGTGCTAATTCTACCAAGATATCCAAACCATCTCCTACAACAGGAGAAACTACTCTGACAGTTCTTGGACTCATCCCTTTCACCACGGCATCATCACATGAAAGTACGCAGATGCTTCCATCATCCGCTATAATTTTTTCTCCCTTATGATTCAACGATCCAATACTATAACCTTGCTGAAAACCATTCATTGGGTCTCCACCCATTGCCCAAGCCGTTCCGGCACCAACTGCTCCGGTAACGAATGGCAGATAATTTCCATCCCAGCCCATGGCTTGCATTCCCGATCCAGCCAACGATGAAACAAATCCGGTACCAAAGCCCAGTCCAAAATCTCCTCCTTGTATAGCATTGGCCCCTCCGCTAATCAAGCCATGAGAGGTAGCTCGGAGTAATTCTGTTCCGGCACTACCTACCGTATGTCCAAATACTTCTCCAACTCCGAATGTCAATAATGAACTTCCGGCACTAACTCCGGCTCCTTTGGCAAATCCACCCCAGAAACTTCCACCATTTATATCAGCCAAAGATCCTTGCATCAAACCATTATGTATAGCAAAGAAAACTAAAGGAATCCAAGGAAACTCGCCTGTAGGGTCTGTATACTTGAACGGGTTATTCAAACAATAACTATACCTGTTATAATTCTGGCTAAAATCAGGGGCTTGGACATATGGGTCTGGACTGAGAAAACGGCCTGTGACAGGATCGTACAAACGGGCATTCATATTGATAAGGCCGAACATAGCTAAATGTTCATGGCCGGTGTAACCCCTACCCAGGAACAGTTCCGGCTCTGTACTAGATGCATAATATTCATGGGTGTCGGGATTCCTTAACCGTCCCCAGGGATCATAACTTAATTCCTGTACCAATACCCCGTTACTGTCCGTTACCTGGGCAATACTTCCCAAATAATCCCTGAGCAGAAAGTGAAGTTTCCATTCACCATTATCTTCCTTCACATATACTGCAGACGCTGAATATGCATCACCCCCAAGATATAGTTTTTCTTTAGTATGTGTCGGGGTAATGTCTCTCTCATACCGGGAACCAATATAGTAACGAGTCAGGTAATCCTCATCGTTATACTTGACTCGCATCTTTATACGATCTTCTGAGGAATCGTATTGGAATTGAGCAAAATACCCATTCTCTGAAATAGTACCAAAACGCCGGTTAGAGAGAGTGGTGATTTCCTGATTACCGGATGGAACAACACTGTTCGTTTGTATCAGATCGGTAACTGCATAAGGTTTACTTGAATGATTATATTCAAAGTATCCTATTCCTGCCCGGTAGGTTATATTACCTTTATCATCAAATGACACGTAAGTATCACCATTCAGGCTAGTCAAACGGTTCAAGTGGTCATAACCGAAAGATTCGGTAATATTCCTTTTAGCATCTTTCCGGTATTTCAGGTTACCTGTCAATAAATCAAATTCATAGTGTTGATCATAGAGAGCTGTTCCCGAAAGTAATGATACCGAACGGGAAGTGGGCAAACCATACATATCATACCCGTAATTACGGGTCAATTTACCGGTCTCAACCTGTGTTGTCCTTCCGGATTCATCTTCTGCTTTCAGCTTAAAGATAGTGCCTGTCCCAAGCAAAACGGTTTCCGTATGGCGCCCCCATTCATGGGTGTATTCCTCTTCGGCTATTATTCCTTCATTGGATTCATGTTTGATATATTGCAACAAGTTGTTACCATAAACGTACGATGTTTTTATCCATAAGCTATCACCGGTACTTTCTTTAACAGAAGCAACCCGGTCAAATTCATCATAAGTATATAATCTGGAAGTGCCATTGTCAGATGTCTCTGACTGTAATTTTCCCTCATTATCGTATGCATATTGGGTGTTATATTCAGATCTTATCTTTGAGGTGACCCGGTTTAAATTATCATAAGAGTAGATGATTTCCAATCCTTCACCCTCAGCTTCACTGACAAGCCTGCCTTCTTCATCATAGGCATAAGTTTGTGTACCTGCACTCGGGTCAATCAATTTAACTTTTCTTCCATAATTATCATATTCGAAAGAAGTGGTGATACCTCCCGGAGCAATGATCAATTCAGGTTGACCATCAGGACGGTAATTGTAAGCAATAGTACCTGCCGTATCCCTTACCTGAACTAATTGGCCTGCTGAATTGTATTTCTTGGTGGAAGTAATGCCACCTACTATAGAAGTAACCTCATTACCATTGTAACGGAACTCATCGCTTTTTCCGGAATAATAAGTGATCTTTTTAAGCCGGTCATGGCTGTCATAAGTATAATTATTCCACCGGGGTTCAAAACCGGCTTTGAGGGGTTGGGATTTCCTACTTACCCTTCCCTTGTAATCATATTCAGTATCGGTATTAAGGAAAACTCCGTCGAAACTCCTTTGAGATGTCCTGATTTCCCTATTGAAAACATCCATGTATTTCTTTATATCTGGCTTCCCGTATTCTGCTGTGGTAACCACATAGGTCAAGTAACCATAAGGTTGCGTACGTAAGCAGCCATCCTTGTTAATTTCTAAAGATAGTTTCTTATCTGCTGCTGCTTGAAAGGAAAACCCTGGATGTAAAGTGATTTTTTTACAGGCAGCATAGGTTCCTGAAGGAAAATCTTCATATTCTAGTATCATTTCTTCTTCTCCCCTGGGAGGAAATGGAGTTCCTTCCATAACATTTTTCGACCACTCAAAAGTTGTGAACTTATAAGTATGATCCGGGTATTTGGTTTCTACCAACCGTCCCAGTTCGTCATAAAAATAGTAAGTAACCTGTTCTTTATGGTTCTTCGTCGATTCCAGCCTGCCATAAACAGGGTCGTAGGTATAATAACTACTTAGCCCCAAAGGATTTGTTTCCTGGATCATCCGACCTTTGGAATCGTATCTGAATGAAGTGCCAATTATCCACCTGTCCTGCCCTGCATTATAGTTCTTTTCTTTGGATGCCAAAATATTATCCCTACTCCCACTCTCGTAATCCAGTATAAATTCCTGTTCTTTGACTAAAAGGCTGTCATAATAACTCAACGCAGAAATAAGATTACCATAATCATAATACCTGATTGTAGTGGTAGAGGAACTTTTATTCCCTATATATTTTGTCAGTACCTCTTTTTCCGGAAGGTCGGTACGGTATCCGGTTGATACGTGAAGTGCCGGATCCCGGAATTCCCTGTCAACACGCGTTTTGATTCCGGAACCATAATCAGTAATTTCCGATACGGCATTCCCATAATCATCATAATAAACTTCCGAAGAATGGGTAGTGCCCTTCAGTTTATCGTAAACCTGGCTGGTCGTTTTATTGAAACGGATAATCCTGGCCGTATTAGGCTTAAAAGTATATGAATGATTCATTGTAGCTTCGGGGCTGTCTTCCGATACCGGCAAACCATATTTATATGGGTCGAAGGTTTGCGTTATACGCCTGTAGCTTATCGAATCCATTGTATTGACTGTCTTAAACCCGCAAAAACCAAGTCCCTGTTTATGGATAACACCATCATGATATTCATAAGATATATTTGATACCGTTTTACCATCCGGTGAACAAGTCTGCATCGTTTCATTCAGGTGTATCTTTCCAAATAAGTTGGAATAGGGACTTCCTGAAGCTTGGGTATCTTGATGATAGTTGCTACCGGGTTCATCCAAGCGTTTGTAACTGTGATAATTCTTTACCCCAAAACTATTGGTAGCTTCAGTAAGCAAACGGCTACGAGTCCTATCTTCTATATAACCAAAAAGAAAAGCCCGATTGTTTTTTATACATAAAAAAGTCCTCTGGTAAGGATACTGGGAGATATTGCAAGGAATCAGCTGAAAATTAGTTTTAACTTGATCCGGAGAATCTTGCATATCTTTTATTATTCTATACTCATAGGTCCTAAAAGTACCTTTTTCATTGAGATAAGTAAATATTTCTCCGTTTTGAGCAATCACTAACTCCGGAAAACCATCATTGTTTATATCCTGTAGAATTGAGCTTACGTATTTCCGAATGCCTGTGTCTTTTTTTTCAAAACCACCTTTTCCCTTTGAATACAAGATTTTCCATGTAGTCATAGGTATCCATTTTTGTTCATATGGATCTTCTAGTTTTAATTGACAATACATAATATCTGTTTTCCCATCTCCATTGATATCTCCCAATAAAAATGTATTTCTAAAACCCGGATTTTCGTATGATAATGCATGTGTGTTTCCGGAATAAATATGGTCCAATTGCTTTGAACTGTTATTTGAACCGTTAAAGGAAAAAATATTAAGCGCTTCTATAGTGATATTACATATTTCCAACTTCCCATCGCCATTGTAATCCAAAAGAAAAAGGGTCTGATTTACATTTATGGCATTTTTGTCCAGCTTTTGATTGGCGACCATAGTCATGTTGTCTAGCTTAAACAGGTTAACCCTACCCTCTGATGATATTGAAAAAAGTTCCGCTTTTCCGTCCCCGTCAAAATCGCCGACAAAAAACCTGCGTTGAACGAGAGATGTAGTGAGAAAAAGTGGAGATAATACCTTATCTATCTTGAAAGAATGTGATTTAATTTGAACACAGTCCTTATCATAAATACTCACCTGTATCTTAACACCTATAGTATCATTAGAAACAAAGCGGGTATAATTTACTTTTACCAATTCTTCATTATTGTCTCCATCAATATCTGCCGATGATAACAAATGAAAACCATCTCCTGCTTTCATGATAACCGGAATGGATCCTGAATCGGATAATTTCGTATATATTTGTAAATCTTCATTGGCAGGATAAACACTGCCATTCTTAGAACCATTAACAGATGGATTTTGCGGAGAACTACCATATGTGGGATGGTTGGGATACACTATTAATCCCTCATCGGGAGAACTCGCTTCAAATTTTACTTTGTTGTATATTAATTCAACGTTTTTATTATATGGTTGTATATTCGTTATACTATAATTATATTCCTCCCCTTGTTCATCTTTCATGTAATTAAAAGATAAAGGATTGAATTGCTTACCCCCTGCTTCACATTTTATCTGCTGAAGCATGGAAACATCTGTTTTAACATAATCAGGAGTATAAGTCCGCAACAGGGTTTCTTCATAATAAGATGAAATGTTTTTTATCAAACGGGTTTCCCTGATTTCTTTTCCTCCTATATAAACGGTGTAATTATCAAATCTGTGCTCCGAGTAAGTAAAACGTACAGAAGCAAAATGGGGAGAATTACCATAAGAATAAAAAATATTGTGTCCTCCATAATCTA
This sequence comes from Bacteroidales bacterium, assembly GCA_031552425.1. Taxonomy (GTDB): domain Bacteria; phylum Bacteroidota; class Bacteroidia; order Bacteroidales; family Azobacteroidaceae; genus JAISFI01. The sequence goes on from JAVBMM010000060.1 coordinate 8,734, forward strand.
TCCGAGAGATGTAGTAAATATTATTGAGCAGTTCGTATGTATAGGAGACATAATTACCATTGACATCCTTGATCTCGGTAATAGGATACTGGTATTGTCCGGTAGTATTAGTAGGATATCCGTAAGTTATCTGCTTACCATCGGGAGTAGTGGCCTTGAAATGTGTAATGATATTATTACTTACATAGCCTTCCACACGGATGTTGCCTTGTACAGTCTCATAATATATTATACCGGAATGGTGGGGATTATTACGGAATAAATACACTCCATCAAGTGCAAAAACATCGGTTTGTGTCAGATTGATCGGTGAGGCATCACTATTATAATAAATGGTCTTGTTGACAGGGGTAATAGCAGATAATCCAGCTAATCCCCAGCCATAGCCCAATATACTGTTTCCACGCATACTGTTGTATGCTAACGAGAGGTTGGGTTGTAAACCACTCCTACCTGGATGAATTTCCAAAGGAACTGTGTAATTGACCCCTCCATTCTTGTCCTGGGAGTATTGAATGGGGATTTCCCCAACCAGATTGTTTTTGTTAATGGTATAAGCGGGTGGTGGCGTATAAAGTGGAATATCTGAAAAAGTTTCCTGCATAAATTGCATTTGACGAATCTCAGCCAGGATGGAATCCTGTTCCGCTTGGGTATAAGGTTCACCGGAAAGGATAGGTTCATAAACCGGTTGTTCCGTGCTATCAGGAAGTTCCGGTTCTATCTCCTGTGCTTGCACATAAAAAAACGAGCAAGCAATAAATAAGCAAGTGATGATATATTTGTTCATGATTTATTTCTTAATTATTTTCCATTCTGTTTTATCTTCCCCGGCAAAGATGCGGAGGATATAGGTTCCGGGTAAGCGGTTACTGATATCCAGATCGGTGGAAGAATCGATATGATCGCGGTTCAGAATCAAATTCCCGGACATGTCGTATAACATCAAGCGGTTGTTCTTTTCTGTATCCAATCCGACTATTTCTACTTTCAAGAGTCCTTCGGTAGGATTGGGATAAATACGTATTTCTGTTTGCTTCAGCATCTCGGAATATACCGGAGGAGCAGCAGGTGCTGCCTCAGGCGCTTGTAAGGGATCTATAACAATCACCCGTGAAATACGGTTCCCGGCGGCATCATAACCATAACTGACATGTTGTCCCGAAACATATACCGAAAACAACAAGAATGAAATAAGAAAAATAATAGTTCTCATGGCTATTGTTTATTTAATGAGTGAATTATTTAGTGTAATACAATGTGATATAAGCTTCCAAAATACTACCATCATATAAATTACCGTCTATGGTTGCAGTACTATACACTAAAATGGTTTTAAGAGAACCTAGATCTGTATTTATATGTAGATCTGAGCTACCCCATGATATATGATTTTCTTCTGTTGCACGCAAATATCCTTCTGTTTTTATAATATTACCAGAACTTGGAATACCAATACCCTGTATTCGTGTAGGATCTTGTTTATTTGTTGATATACCGAATTGATAATATGTCCTTTGATACACATCCTTTCCATCAACCCATTTCTGACCTGTTTTTTGTTCAGAAGTAGAATAATCAATAGGTTTAGGAATCATAGTAGTAGCTTTTAATGTGCCACTTTCATCACGGGATATCAAGAAAGATTCTCCATCTGTACCTTTAACGGCGATGGCGACTCCTTGTTGTTGAGTAGAATTTTGACCACTACTACCAAAAGACATGATACGGTATGTACCTGTAGGAAGACCTTCCGGTTTGTTGGTAACAGAGGAACCAACAAAAGCTTTCCAGGAACTATTGGAACCTAAAACTTCATAGAAATTGGTTAAAGTAACCGGAGCGCCACTTGACCTGTCTTTCATCTTCAAATTTTCAATATTGGAAATATTTTGAAGTTGATCTACAGTGGCTACTTCTTTATCATTTAGATAAATTCCATCTAATGTATTAACATGTAATCCATAATTTAGTGCATTAATATATACCCCATCAAAAGCCTTAATGTCTATATTAGTATCATACCCTTCTATATAAGAATTAGCCCAGTTAGTTAATTTAAAATAAGGTTCTTTTGAAGACGTCCCTAATTGCAATTTATCATTATATCTGTTAGTTACTCCTTCATCTTCTCCTTGATTGATTGAGATTTCTAATGGCAATTTACTTGTCTTCATAACAACCTGAGAAAGATCCGGAAGCTGATCTATAGTAACTATTTGCCGCGCTTTCAATATACTGTTTTCATCTCTGGAAATCAGGTAAGCATCTCCATTAGTTCCTTTGAAAGCAATAGCAACTCCCTGTTGTTGTGTGAAATTCTGTCCGTTACTACCAAAAGATACAATACGATATGTACCTGTAGGAAGACCTTCCGGTTTATTGGTAACGGAAGAACCGACAAAAGCTTTCCAGGAACTATTGGTTCCTAAGATTTCAAGAAAATCAGTTAAAACGATTGGAGCACCACTTGACCTATCTTTCATCTTTAAATCTTCAAGATTAGAAATATCAATATTTGACAGCTGATCT
>JAVBMM010000059.1:0-13565 GCA_031552425.1 Bacteroidales bacterium
ACTATTAATACTAATTCGTTATTATATCAATCTATAATAACAAGTTATGCTTTAAACTTAAAAATGTTGGGAAAAGATTTCGAAGCTGATAGCATTTATTGCAATGAAGAATACGAAATTTTCAAATAATTTAAAGAAACCTCTATTGGGTAGTGTTTGTACCTATCCGTTGCGCAACTAAAAACAAGTGCTATAAACCACCAATCTTCATTTGGTGGTTTTATATATTAACAGGATTGAAATGATTATGAAGACGATATATATAATGTTGCTAATTAACAGTTTGTTTATTCATACTTTAACGAGTCAGACCTTGGTTCAACAAATTGAACATTCTTACAATTCACTTGATACTACTTCCTATATTGAAGATATAAAGTTATCTTTCAGGGAAGAAATGGAAAAAGGGTGTAAAGAAATCGATAATATAACTTTGGAATTGAAAATGTCAAGACCATTTTATAAAAATACTGATTCTGTCAAAAAGCAAAAATTAACTGATAGTCTTATGAGAGATATAACACTTAATTCAAAAATTTGGATAGAAAAAGAATGCAAAAAGTTTATTTCTGCAATTAAGGATAAGCCGGCACATTATATTTTGAATTTGACATTTGAAAAACACGAACAACCAAATAAACAGATCTGTTTGCAGACAGATACAAGTAAATTGCCTTTTAATCTGTTTTATTTTGACAAACATTCTAATGTTAAATTTTATGTACTTGTCGACAGTGGGAAATATAGTGGACGTGGGAGCCGTTATATTACTTATTCAAAGTTATTTGGTGAAAATGCTCCAAAAGTATTTAAAAGAATATTGCATAAGAATCCAAAATATTTATTGTATTGTAGGCAGTTCGAAGGAATGAATACAATTTTATATGTACTAAATGATAAAATCTATATATATAGAATAGTTCAGATGAAAGAATATGAATTGGATGACTATATTAAGAAATTCTCTTGTTTAATATTGGAATAATGCTATTTTTCGCTTTTTTTAAAAAAGGAGGTATGTCATTGAATAAAATAATATATACAATATGATTATGAAAAGGTGTTATTTATTATATGTTTTATTGTTTTTTTATTGTGATTTGGCCTGTTCTCAGGATGTTATAAAACAATTTAAAGATTTTGTAGCACATGCTGATACGGTTTGTTATGAGCAAAAAATTCAGGAAGATTTGAATAAGTTTGATAAATGGCTGATAGATTCATTACCACTATTAAAAAAAAAGAATTTTGCTGATCAATATAGGCCAGGCAATGTTGATTTGTCGAAAAAAACAAAGTCTTTGTATTGTCAGTTTTGCTTGCCAATACAGAAAAATATAATTTTGAGGATAATATCTACAATTATTTGATAATTGACAGTTTACGAACTTTTATTATAGTATGCGTTGACGAAAAGATGAACGTAACCGGAATAACAGATGTCGGTGAACCTGGAACTTATGTTAATTTTAAAGATGATTTTTATTATTCGAAGAAACAGAGAAAGCAGATGAGAGATATTATCAGAAATATCAATAAAGAAAAACCTGATTTATTGTTGTTTTGTAAGAATTGGTGGGGATCGTTCTTATATATAAAAGGTGATAGCATCTACCATTATAGTGTTAAAACAGGAAAAAGTAAAGAGTTCAATAAGAATATCAGGGAATGTCCAGATATAAATATGATCCGGCGTTCAAATAGAATTATTTGGCCATATTCGAAGAAGTTTGGCAGTAAAAGTTTGCCCTCTTTCTATCGTTATGCAGGCCGTACGCCACCGGATGAAGTGCGAATGTGTCCAAAATTCTGAATTAACAACTGTGATTATGACTAACCATATTCATTTATTGATTAGGAGTTCTAAATCTGATACGAGCAGGAATTGTAGAATGCTCGAAAGATTATCTATATTAAAACAAGTCTAAATATTCATGAAAAGTATAAGTTCTACCACGTTGTCCACCTGTAACTTCTTTGATAATTTCCAATTTTTCCAAATCAGCAATTAACTTATATGCGCTGACATTTGATTTTTCAATAATAGATTCTACGATATTAACGTCAATTACAGGAGAGGAAAACATGGCTTCAACTACTTTTTTTGCATCGCCGTAACGGCTACCCAATGTATTCAATCTTACTTCTATGGTTTTTTGTAATTGAAGAATTGAATCAAATGTATGAATTCCGTTTTTGGCAGTTTCTATAATTCCTGTCAGAAAAAATTTAAACCATTGATTAATATCATTTTTATTACGAACATACATTAGATTATCATAATATAGATCCCTATGCCTCTCAAAAAAATCAGATAAATATAATATTGGACGCTTCAGAATACCTTTGTTTACCAAATAAAGTGTAATCAATAAACGGCCTATACGCCCATTTCCATCTAGAAAAGGGTGAATTGTTTCGAACTGATAATGGATCAATGCTATTTTCAACAAATCAGGCATTGTATTTTGTTCATCATTGGCAAATATTTCCAGGTCACTCATCAATGTATTTACCTCAATGTGGGGAGGAGGAACAAATTTGGCATCATTAAGAGTAGCTCCACCTATCCAATTTTGACTATTTCTATATTCTCCCGGTAATTTATGATTGCCTCTAACTCCTTGAAGTAATATTTTATGTGTTTGTTTGATTAATCTTGTTGAAAAGGGCAACCGATGCAATTGTAAAACTGCTTCATTCATCGCTGAGATATAATTTTGCAACTCATTCCAATCATCGCGCCTTTCCACTGCAATATTTTCTTTTTTCATGAATGCTTCTTCAATATTTGTTTGTGTTCCTTCAATTCGAGAAGATTGAGTAGCTTCTTTGGCTATATGCATTTTAAGATAAATGTCTATATTAACATATTCAGAATACATATCCAAGCGTCCTAATTGTCGATCAGCCTGACTTAACAAGTTGATAACATCCATGTTATCTATCTGCCACTTTTGGTTTATCAGAGAGGGGATAAAAGCTTTATAATACCCTTGATCAATATAAATACCTGATTTGAAGCTTTTCATATGTGAATAATTTTACATAAATGAATTAGACGGGGTAAAGTTAAGATTTTAGTTTATAATTTAAATAACAAATCCCCTTATTTAAGAAATATGTATTTTTTCTTAAATAAGAACAATCATATTTAAGCTTTACTTTATTAAGTGTATATCATCTCTTTCGTACTAAAGGTGCTGACTCTACGGTTACATTAGATGGGTCTAAATCTAATATCCGGGAATCGGAAGTAGTAAATCGTTTGATAAATGAGTAAACAGACAAGGTTGCCTTTTTGATGAATGGTAGTGAAATACTGTTTCTCAGAATTCTTTCTACCACTACAAACCTGAAATCACCCCTGATATTACTTGCCCGTAATGAGGGATACCGGCTCAATAAATCGACTTCTCCTTTGCGTTCCATCTCGTCGGCGATTTTTTTGATATAATCATCCACATGTATACCGAGCTTGAAACCGGCGCTGACATCAATCCGGAAAACCTTCTTCTCTACTAATGTATATGTCTTATAGGAAAATTCATAAGGTTCGTCACTGCGTTGTAAATACACGAACCAATAGGTGTCAGCCCGCTTAGGTTGCCGGTTAATAAGCGAATAGACAATTTTACTTTCTATATCAGTTTTGTATTTTGCCCGGGTCACATATACCAGGTGGGTGGCATATTTCGGAACTTGTGTATCTTCACTTAATTTATCAAGTAGCGGAATAATAGGTACCAATTTTTCGTAGGTAACACAACGGTTTTTAATTCTCCGGCCGTTATACCAGCAATACATGATGAAAAATAATATACCTGCCAGTAAAATAGTGATGAAACCTCCATGGGTAAATTTTATACCATTGGCGAATAAAAAGCCTGTTTCAATAGCTAAAAAACATAATGTTATAGGGACGGATTCCCATAATGGAACATGTTTAACCCTCATGTACAGGAATAGGAGAAGGGTAGTCATCAACATGGTAATAGAGATGGAAAGTCCGTATGCAGCTTCCATGTTAGAAGAAGATTTGAATATCAGGATCATCAACATACAAAGAATCATTAAGATATAATTGATGCCCGGAATATATATCTGGCCTTTGATTTCGGTCGGATATTTGACTTTAATATTAGGCCAAAGATCCAGAGAAATTGCTTCTTTTATTATAGTGAATGATCCACTTATCAGTGCCTGGCTGGCAATAACGGCGGCCATGGTGGCCATACTGACTCCAATGATGAAAAACCAGGAAGGCATGATTTCAAAAAATGGATTAATGTCGGGAACAAGTGCTTCCTGGTGAGTAATAGCCCATGCACCCTGTCCCAGGTAATTTAATATCAATGATGCTTTGACGAAAATCCACGAAATACGGATATTTTTCAAACCACAATGTCCTAAATCCGAATATAAAGCCTCGGCTCCGGTGGTACACAGGAAAATGGCTCCAAGTATAATCAATATGTTGGGTGAAGCAATTAAGAACCGGATGGCATATACAGGATTAAATGCTTTAATAATGGTGGGGTGATCCATAAAATGGATAGCTCCCAGGATACCCAACATAAAAAACCAACCCAGCATGATCACTCCGAAAAACCGTCCCAGAGAAGCCGTTCCGAAAGGTTGTAACATAAAAAGTAAAAAAACAATACCTATGGCTATGGGAATCACCGGAACCGATTCATATACGTTGTGTATACCTTCAATGGCTGATACCACTGTAATGGAAGGGGTGATTATACCGTCGGCCAGTAAAGTTGCTGCTCCGATAGCAGCAATAATATATGCCCACCGGTATTTTTTCCTGATAAGCGCAAATAAAGAAAGGATACCTCCTTCACCTTTATTATCTGCACGCAATGTGATCAACACGTATTTTATAGTAGTCTGTAGTGTCAGTGTCCAGATAACACATGATATAGCACCTATAATATATTCAGGATGATTGTGTGGAAGTGCATTTAATACCGCTTTCATCACATAAAGCGGTGAAGTACCGATATCACCATATACGATTCCAATGGCGATTATAATACCCATAACCTTAAATGCAGGGCTTTTCGGGTGATTTTTCAAAAGAACTTTTTCCATTTTGATAGGATTAAAATGGCTGTAAAGGTATTTATTCTTTTGAGATTATATAGTTAATTTTCTTACTTGATAATGTGCGTCATCTTAAAGAACACAAAGACATCTTTAAGAAATTAAAAAATAACAATTGGCTATGGCCGATCTTCGATTCGAAGAATCGACGGAGTCAATCAAAATGAAAAATTAGGCTTGCGTAGCAACTAACCGGGAGCTTTGCGACCCTAATGTGAATGGAGTGAACATTTGGTTGGAATAGTAGAATAAGATGTTGGAATAATACAATAAATTATCCTTCCCGGTACTTATATTTGCAACCTCAATGATGTCATACAACTGTTCGCCGGTAAGGAAGCCGGAAGAACTCAAATAAAAATATATAAACCGTATCTATACGGTACGTCTCAGGTATCTCAACTTGTGAGAAAAAGGGCTTGGAAACATTTTTCCAGGCCTTTTTTTGTGGCTTTTCCTTGCTTTTTTATCAAAAAACCTTCCTTTTTTAATAAAATATAGTAGGGCTGTAGAAACATTACAGTCCTACTGTAAGAGTATTACAGCCCTATTGTACGACATCTACAGCCCTACTATAAGAAAATCGCAAGTAAATACCATAAAAACGCATATTTGTTTTCTTCAATATTTTTTCGGCTAATTTTTCGGGTGGAAATTTGTTAAAGAAATATAAAAATCATTCATTCCTTTTTTGCGGCATCCAATCTTGTGAGGTTTGTTCGTAGTTAGGATTGCTTCGCCGTAACCGGTTCACAATGACAAAATATCATCTTCATGATCTTCAATCGTTTTTTAGCCATGCAGGAAAGTGTTTATATTACTTTCTAATAGCCATTCGTTGAAATCTCAATAAAATAGAGGAGATTATGCCGGGAATGTATTTGGTGTTGTTTTTCATTGTTGTGTCTTCCAGGAGGCGTAACATTTTTGATTCTGATTGTCCCAGCCATTTTTTGAAAGAATCATTTGGTTGATAATGTGGGACAAAATCCCGTAATCTGCTCAGGTTAAATTCATTGGAAGCAATACCAATCCCTAGTAATTCAGCTTCGTTTGCATTACATTCTTGTTCGATATGTGCAGGAACCATCATCACCGGTTTTTGATAATACATCGCTTCACACACCGATTCAAATCCGCCTGTTGTAGCATACGCAGCACATTGGCTCATATACTCCAAAAACAGTTGGTCGTTTATTTGGTGAAATTGCAATGTGTCATCTATGACAGTAGTTTCCTTTGCGTCCTTTTTATCCCAAAAGAAACGTAAAGGAAGATCTTTGTGTTTTTTGTGCCAGTCGGTTACTTCGGAAGCAAATCCACTGTTCAGCATGTATCCTAAATAAAAATCTCCTTTTTTAGCTTCGAATTCATATAATTCTTTACGTAAAAGGGGAGGGATGATATACATGTTTTTCTTTTCAATATCAGGTTTTTCTACAAAAGATAAAGCTAATAACCGTGAAGCTCCCAAACAAGTGATTCGTGTATATATTTTCAGGGCTTCTACCATTTGTTTGTTTTTCTTTGGAAATTTATATCCCGGATGTAAGAATAAATATTGATGGGCAATGCAGAACATCGGTACTTCCGGCTTGTAAAAAGCATACGTTAATCCTGCCACCAGATCATAAAAGTTGATAACAACATCAGGTTTCAATTCATTGATCCGTTCATTGAGATATGTGATACTTTTGATATACTTTTTCAAATAACGGAAAGTCATTACGGCACTTTTATAAATGGCAGATTGTTTGTTTTCCGTATTTGTTTGAAAATTAGGACTGTCGAATGTGTTGACCGTTGTTTCTATCCTGCGAAGGAAAAAATCCGGAATTTTTTTCTGGGGACTTTTCCCGATAAGTACTTCCACAACTTCATGTCCGTTTTTAGCCAACATCTCCCGCAAAGTTATTGCTTGCGTCATATGTCCGCGTCCATCTCCCTGAACAATAAAAATATATCTCATAGTATTTTTGTTAGAAAGCTTCTGTCATTCTGAAATATACACCCCAATCGTCTTTTCCCAATGCTCCATCTATTCCAGCATTGATATTGTATTTCGGCAATATATTATAACGTATTCCTATTCCTCCTCCCGGTAGTAATTGACTCGTAGGATCGACTGTCATGGCCAATCCGAAGAACGCCACTCCACCAAACTTTTTGTAAATATTCCGGCGTAATTCCGATTGTGCGGCATATGTTTGATTTCCCCTGTATTCTCCTTTTGTATATCCCCGGATATCTTTTCCTCCTACATAACTTTGTGCGGAGAAAGGTACATCTCCTATAGAGACATTCGCAGAGACACGGGATGCCAATATGGTAGATGGGTCTAATCGGTGATAATAATTAGTAAAGAAGTATAGTTTATCGAAGGTTCCTCCATTTTTCATCCAAACAGGAGAAAGAGAATAACGTAGTGCCGAAGTTAATCCTTTCGACGGGTTATATTGATTGTCTTTGGTATCATACAAAATGGTTACTCCTAGTGCATTGGCGTAATCGTGCTCCAAACTATCTAAAGGAGCTTCAAATTCTACATCAGACCGGAAATATTGAAAAGAAGGCCCTACATATAATTTAGGATATACCTGAAATAAAGGTGCCAGAAAAGCAAATATTCCATTATTGCTATAAGGTATTTCAACCTCTCCCATATCTCCAACATCCGCAAATGTTTGAAAATGAGAATCCATATAGGCTCCTCCTACAGAAAGCCGTAATAGATCATCGAATAAAAATAATTGTGAGAAAGCCCCGACATACCAATTTTTCTTAGTGGTATATTGTCCGTTTAGGATAAAACGGGAAGGAGGGGTGTCTTTGTTGTCTCCTATCTTGAAAAACATCATTCCCATTCCACCGAATCCCATTCCTCTTGAGCGATTGAATGACAGGGTCGGTATGCCGGCAACACTTATGTTATTTTTTTTTACTTGAGTAACCGTATCCCGGTATGATTCTCCGGATAATTTATCTTCTGCTTTTGTAACCAGTAAAGGCAGGAACAAAAAAGATAACAAGCAAATTTTTTTTATAAGTAACATATCAAATTATTTTTGATTTATCTAAATCGAATCATATTGTCATATTCCGTTGAAACACCGGTTTGTGTACCGGGTTCTTCATTTACTTTCTTTTTGATCTTCATCAAATCATATAAATCGTCGAAATCTCTCCGGAACATAATTCCTACCCCTTGTGTAGTTAGTGCAGATTTCACATAATAATACTTGTCATTATAATGGTTATACGCTTTTAAACGGATATCTCCATTTTTAGTCAATTTATATTCCAGATCAAAATCTCCGACAAAAGAACGTTGTTCGGTAGGATTATCTTTATAACCCAAGTTTCCGTTTATTAACAACCGGTTATTTAATAACTGGCTTGACAGCAATAATTTAACTTCTGTATCTGTATATTCTTCATAATTATTTGTCCTGATGTTGGTTCCAATTTGTAAGTTATTACTCAAATCCCCCAAAAGACTTGTGAGTTGGGCGGAGAGGGTAGAAGAAGCAACATTGGCAAAATCGCCCGATTGACCGGGAGTAGAACTTTCTTGCGTATAAAACCTTCCCAAAGCCAATAAGAAAATGATCTGCCTATTCATCATTTCTTCGGTAGAGATGATGCTTTTTACTTGTCTTTCCAATTCACTGCTCGAATGAGGTAATTTGAGGTCAAATTTAATGGTCGGGTGCTGTAATTCCCCGGCAATATTCAATAGACAATTTACCATGACAGTACTCATAGGAGTCTGCGGATCTACGTTGAAACTATTATCCAAATCTCCCGGATTTGCCTGAAGGGAATAGATCGCATTAATATCCAAATTGGCTTCGTACGGATCGCCTGAAAAAGAGATGGAACTTCCTTCTTCTATACGGAAATCTTTGAAAATAACTTGTTGTAAGCTGAAATGGTATGTTCCTCTGTCCAGCATATAATTTCCATATATTTTCGGTTCTATATTCGTGCCGTATTGTATTTGCATCTTTCCTTTTCCCCATGCTTTTATTTTATCTCCACTTATAGGATCAACATAGAATTCGACCAATGCATCGGGAGTTGCATCCAATACCAAATTCAATTTTACATTCGATTTTGTTGTATTTTCTACTTTGTTTTTATCCGGTTCAATAATTCTTTTTGTCTTTAAAGTATCGGTTTTTGTTTCGAACTGTATGAAGTCAAAATCAATAACATCTGAAGGATTCATAAAGTTCAAGGCAATTTTTGTTTTATCGTTTGTCCTCAAAGAGACATTGATATTTATGTCGTTTTCCGTACCGAAAAGACTTACGTTTCCTGTGCCGAATGCAGTTCCGTAGAAACTAGGGTTATGCCGTTCAGAGGCATTATAAACTAAAAAATTATCTGCATTGACATTGATGGAAAAATTAAATGTGTCAAAGAATTTATGTTTGAGAGCTCCATTTGCGATTGCTTTTCTTCCGAATTTGTCATGTAAAATGGTATTTTTAATTGAAATCTGTTCGTCCGTAAGATATACTGAATCGCTGAAGGTATAATAAGTATTGAGAAAATCGATACCGAATTTCCCGTTTTTCACAAAAGCATTCCCTTCTACGGTAACGTCTTTGAATTCTCCATGTAAATGAAGTTTTCCGCTAATGTCTCCGGAAAATCCCGGGGCGACCTTATCCAAATATTTACGTAAGAATGATCCATTAGCATTACGGGCATCAAAATAAAAAGAAAGTTCTTTTTTAACAGGATATATCATTCCATTCACACCCACCCCGGATGTGTCGTTTTTAAATACGTTACCTATCATCGAAATTCCTTGTTTTTCCGGATCCCATGATGCTGACAACCGAAGGTCTCCTAATGGGGCATTATTAAAGGAAAATCTTTCAACAAAAAGGTTGGCTGTTAATTTTTGTGTGTGATAAACATCATTGATAATGGCTTTTCCCGTAGCTATTCCTCCCAAATCAAGATTAGCGATAGTCAGAGCATCAAAAATATAACTCAGATTGACTTTGTTTAAGTCTAAAAAAAGATTATCAGTAGTATCTTTAGAAACAACTCCGTTTATTTTAACGAATTGATCAAAACTTTTTACCTCTAACAGATTGACCTTGATTTTTTCATCAATCATTATTTTTGTGGGACTTACAGTCCAGATAGTATCATTAAATGTTAGATATGAAGGATGAAGGTCTATCTCTACTAAAGGAGAATTTTGTTCTGATTTCGAGAATAGGGTTGAAGCAGCAATTTTTCCTTCATATAAGGCTTTTTCCCTGTTTTTCCATTGAAATAGACTTTCCAACAAGTTATCTTTAACGGATAAATCCATGTTGAAATCCGTTTTTACATCAAATTTTCCATAGCGGATCCCGTTGATATTCAACCGGGCTTTTTCTTCCAGACTTCTGAAAGATAAAGATGTTTGTTCCATTTTGGTACCTCCAATGTTATAACGAGGTAAGGAAACATCTACATCCAACTGTCCGGTATCCTGATTATATTTGCTATTCAATGAACTTTTTTGGTAAATGGTAACAGGTAAGGCAAATATTTTGGATAACTTCTCCGTGTTTTCTACCGTAAGGTTTAATTGAAAATTATTTCCTGTTGGAGGTAATTTTTGTGGAACAGGAATAATTTCCGGCATATATCTATACATCGTTTGTAAAATTACAGGAAGTATATTAGAATAGTTGAAATTTCCGGATAAATCTCCATTAATAATATCTGATTGAACTGTCAAAAGACGGTCTCCTTCGAAACCGGAGGAATGGACAATTAGAGAGTCTAACGTAAAAGAGTCTCCGGGAACCTGAAAGTCAAAGTCTTTTAATGTGATGTATCCTAATAAATTATCTATACTTGTGCCCGTAATATCAGCGATTGTTACAAAAGATAATTTTGAATCTTTATACTTGTTTGTAAGATTCAGTTTGTCTAGTTTTAAATCTGAAACACGCGCCAGGAAATCAAAATCGATTTTTTTATTATCTACTTTAAAGAAACCATCTGCAACTATTTTACCATATAGGTCATCAATATCGATATGGCCTTTGAAATCTTTAGAAGTAAAATCTCCTTTGAATTGCATGTTTTGATACGTGTGATTGTTAAATTCAAAACTTTTCACATCTGCATTGATCAATCCTGCTAATTTTTTACTGGTATCATGTTTAGCGTCCAGTTCTATTTTGAAGGCAATTTTTCCGTAAGGATTTTTTTCTCCAAACAGTGGATGTATGTCAAATTCAGAAGTTTCAATAGCTCCCTTAAGGAAAAAGACATTTTGTTTATTTGTTCCTAAGTTCACATTTAAATGTAAATCTCCGCATCCGGAAGAAAAGTTTCCAAATGCTTTTAAATCGCGGATATAACCGGAGATTTTTCCTGTAAAATCAATATTTCCCAATTTTTGAATTTGTTCAGGGAAAGTGATTCTTTGAGCAGAAAAATTATTTGCCATTCGAGAAATTCCTTCTGAAGAAATAAAAAAACGCTTAACATTCCCATTCAAACGCACCAACCCCGGAGAAGAAAGATCTGAAATATTCAAATTTGCTTGAAGATATAAACGATTTGCATCGAACATTATAAAATCGGAAATATGTATATCATTATAAGAACCCTCTATATGTCCTTTTAATGTCAATTTATCTTTGAAATGAACAAAATCCGGCGCTAATGCACTGAAATCCTTTGGAGAAAATTCCGATTGGGCTATATCTAAAAAAAACAACGTGTTTAATATATAACTATCAGGAGTCTTTTCTTCGGGAAGCATGGCTATAGCATTTTTTAACTGAAAGTGGCTTCCGGGTAGCCATAGCTCAAAGTTATCCATTTTTACTTTTTTGTCAGTCCCTTCAATATCTAACAACAAACGTTTTATTTCGAGTCCGGATTTTTCTTTCATCATCCAGTTGGATATGGAGGCATTAATGGAGTCGTTCGTAAGTTTATATAAATGGATTTTTGCCGAAAAATTGGCTATGTCTAGATGTTTGGCATTAAATCTGCCGGATGTTTCGGGTTCGCTTTTTACATGATAGGTAATATTTCCCCGGCGAATATTCAAAGTCTGGATATTCAGGTTAATGTTAGGAGTTTTTTTAATAGTATCCTTGGAAGCGAAAGCATCTATCACAAATTGAAGATTCAAAGGAGAATCATCATCTACCTTATTTAAATTCAATTGAAAAGTAAATAATTGTGCAGATGCAAATATCAATTTCCCTTTAAATAAGGGCAAAAACTCAAATCCGGCAGATAATCGTTGTGCATGAAAAAGGGTATCTCCAGACTGGTCTTCTAAAAATATATTTTTAAGTACGATCTTATTCAACAATTCAAATTCCACCGAACCGATATTGACTTCAGTACCTAACTTCTCTTTCAGTTGGACGGATGCAATATGAGAAATCTTTTGTTGTACAAAAGGAATATGCAACAAAGCAGCCGGCAAAAGATAGAAAAAAAACAAAAATATCAGTGCGCTTAGTACTATGTATTTGAATGCTTTGATAGAGTTTAAGATTTAATACGTAAATTTGCACGCGAATTTACAAAAAATCATCCTAATATCGTTGATTTATATAAAAATTGAGATTTATGCACACAATTATACTTGGAATAGAATCTTCATGTGATGATACTTCGGCTGCGGTGATACTAGATGAAGTGGTTCTTTCCAATGTTATAGCCAGCCAATCTGTTCATGAAATATATGGAGGAGTAGTCCCGGAATTGGCTTCCAGAGCGCATCAGCAAAATATAATACCGGTGGTTCATGAAGCATTAAGAAGGGCAGGGGTGAGGAAAGAAGAATTGAATGCGGTTGCCTATACCCGCGGACCGGGTTTAATGGGGTCTTTATTAGTGGGGAGTTCTTTTGCAAAAGGTTTTTCTACTGCATTAGATATTCCACTTATAGAGGTGAACCATTTACAAGCTCATGTATTGGCGCATTTTATTAAGGAAAATAAAGAAGATAACAACCAACCTCGTTTCCCATTCCTTTGTTTGTTAGTTTCCGGCGGAAATTCTCAGATTATATGGGTTAAGTCGCACAACGATATGGAAATTATCGGACAAACGATTGATGATGCAGCAGGAGAAGCGTTTGATAAATGTGCTAAAGTGATGGGGTTGACTTATCCGGGTGGTCCTGTTGTAGACAAACTGGCTCAACTGGGGAATCCTGATGCTTTTCAATTAAATAAACCCCATATTCCCGGATATGATTATAGTTTCAGTGGATTAAAAACATCTTTCCTCTATTTATTACGGGATCAATTGAAAATAAATCCGGATTTTGTGGAAGTCAATAAAAATGATTTATGTGCATCTTTACAAAAAACAATTATTGATATCCTGATGGAAAAGCTACGTAAAGCAGCCAAAGAATTAAAAATAAAAGAAGTGGCTGTAGCAGGAGGTGT
>JAVBMM010000040.1:0-8245 GCA_031552425.1 Bacteroidales bacterium
GAACTTGGATCCTTATGATCTTTTTATCACTCCAAAGGCTCAGAAAACTATCCTTACAAACAGTATCATTCCTTAAAAGCGGTTGCAAAGGTAGAAACTATTTCTTTAATTCCAAAAAAAATTAAATGTTTTTATCGGAAATATATATCGCAAAATAACAATACCCTAAAAACCAAATAGTTAAATCAAAAAGAAAAAAATGCTTTTTCAATACATAAACTCATTTCTTCATCATTTGTTCTTGCACAATCGCATCAATGACTGCTACAGTAGTAATATTTACAATATCTCTTACAGAACTTTCAATATCAGTAAAATGTATAGGCTTATTTAATCCCATTTGAATTGGCCCAATCATTTCTCCCACTCCCATTTCCTGCAAAAGTTTCTGGGCAGTATTAGCAGAACTTAAATTCGGAAATATTAATGTATTTACATCTTTACCATGCAATCTGCTAAAAGGATATTTTCTATCTCTCAGATTTTTATCTAATGCAAAATTGACTTGCATTTCCCCATCGACCGGAAGATTGGGATATTTTTCCTGCATTACCCGAACTACTTCATGCACACTGGCAGGGCTTCCTTCCGTATCCGCACCAAAATTAGAATATGACAACATGGCCATCACCGGTTCATGAGCAAAAAATCTTACAGAATCTTGTGTTAAACGAGCTATATCAATCAAAACCTCTGTAGATGGATGCCTATTAATCAATGTATCTGCCAAAAAGAATATCCCTTTTTTACTGGTTAAAATATGCATAGCGGCAAAATTCTTATAGCCATCACGAATACCTATCACTTCTTTTGCCACTTTGATAGTATTAGAATATTTAGTATACACTCCGGTAATAAAAGCATCTGCATCACCAGTTTCCACCATCATCATACCAAAATAATTCCGTTCAAACATTTTATCACGGGCTTCATCATAAGTAGCACCTTCACGCGCTCTTTTCTCTGCCAATAAACGAGCATAACGATCTCGCCTTTCTTCTTCTCTATCATGACGAAGATTAATAATTTCGATTCCAGAAAGATCTAAGTGTAATTCAGCAGCTAATTTTTCTATTCTTTCATCATTTCCTAACAAAATAGGATAACAAATCCCTTCTTCTTTAGCAGTAACAGCTGCTTTAAGCATATTTTCGTGACTTCCTTCAGCAAACACCACTCTCTTAGGATGTTGTTTTGCCATATCTGTAAATTGACGAATCAATTTGTTATCATGCCCCATCAATTCACGCAGCTTAGCTTTATAAGTTTCCCAATCTGCAATTGGATATTTAGCTATTCCAGAATCCATTGCAGCCTTGGCAACGGCAGGTGCAACAACAGTTAACAAACGAGGATCCAAAGGTTTGGGAATGATATAATCACGACCAAAGCTCAAACGCTTGAGTCCATAAGCAGCATTCACCACATCAGGTACATTTTCTTTAGCTAAACTAGCAATGGCATGAACAGCTGCCACTTTCATTTCTTCATTGATCTTGCTTGCCCGCACATCCAAAGCTCCTCGAAAAATATATGGGAATCCCAGTACATTATTGATCTGATTCGGATAATCCGAACGACCAGTCGCAAAAATTAAATCAGGACGAGATACTTTTGCTTCTTCATAAGAAATTTCGGGATTGGGATTAGCCAATGCAAAAACGATAGGATTATCGTTCATTGTCCGCACCATTTCTTTAGTTAAGACATCAGCAACAGATAATCCAAGAAACACATCAGCTCCGGCAACAGCTTCTTCTAATGTTTTAATATTTCTTTCTGTAGCAAAAAACTTCTTTGATTCATTCAAATCGGTACGATGTACTGAAATAACTCCTTTACTATCGCACATGACAATATTCTCTTTTTTAGCTCCCAAGCGAATATACAATTTTGTGCAAGAATTAGCAGACGCACCAGCACCATTGACAACAATTTTCACATTTTCTATTTTCTTTCCAGCCAGCTCTAAAGCATTAACCAAACCCGCAGCAGAAATAATAGCTGTACCGTGTTGATCATCGTGCATTACAGGAATATCTAATTCTTCCTTCAGACGAGTCTCTATTTCAAAGCATTCTGGAGCTTTTATATCCTCCAAGTTAATGCCTCCAAAAGTAGGAGCTATTCCTTTGACTATCTGAATAAATTTTTCAGGATCTTTTTCATTGATTTCGATATCAAATACATCAATTCCGGCAAAAATTTTGAATAACAAACCTTTCCCTTCCATCACTGGTTTGCCAGACAAAGCACCTATGTCTCCCAAGCCAAGAACAGCTGTTCCATTAGAAATCACAGCTACCAAATTTCCCTTGGATGTATAATCATATGCCTTTTCCTGATCTTTTTCAATTTCCAAACAGGGTTCCGCTACTCCAGGAGAATAAGCTAATGCTAAGTCAGATTGAGTACTATATGGTTTAGTTGGGACAACCTCTATTTTCCCAGGTTTTCCTTGAGAATGATACAATAATGCTGCTTCCTTTGTTATTTTTGCCATGGTAGATGAAAGTTTTATATTATTCAAAAATTGTACAAAGGTAGATAAAAATAACACAGGTTATCTGTGTTTAAATAATAAAATGTACGAATTTTTGTTGTTTTCCCTTTAACAATTATTTAAATAAAGACAGCGTTTCCCAAAATTATTTTCAAAAATTCAATTAAAAGGCTTTGGAAGATAAAAAAAACTTTTACCTTTGCACCGCTTTCAAAGAAAAGCACTTCTAAAAAGAAGTCATGGAGAGATGGCAGAGTGGTCGATCGCGGCGGTCTTGAAAACCGTTGAACTGTGAGGTTCCGGGGGTTCGAATCCCTCTCTCTCCGCAGAAAGCCTAAGACAAAGGGCGACAAAAGTAAGATAAACCCTACAAATTCAGTGAATTTGTAGGGTTTATTGTTTTTATTCTGTCAGGAGGGAAAGCCATTTTAAATGCCAAAAATGGACAAAGGTGTACCCCTTTACTGTACCCCCTGATAGAAATTTGGACAAGGGGTACAGTTTGTCCGAGACTGGCAGTCTGTTGTCGCTAATTGGCAGTGTGCATATAACTCATTTAGAGATAGTTCAAATAATTTTGCAACATTAAAAAATGAGCTTATGAAAAGGGCATTTACCCAACCGGGGAAATTTGTCTAAAAGCTGAGCATGATATCATCAGGGGTAAACTCTTTTGTCGATTGAACTTCACAGGCAAACACATCGGTATAATCTGCCGGAAGGTAATTTCGGCACAGGCTATTTGTCGGGATTATGGATTTCTTTATTTTCATATCAATCTATTCATTTGACAAATTTACTGAAAACAAACGAAAAATCAGTTCTTATCACTACTTTCCAACTGTTTTCGTGAAAACATTCCGGCGACAGGCTTTGACGCATTTCATGCAACCGATACAGCTGTCCGGGTCAATAAATGCACTGTGCTTATGCCAAAAGGAACCGACTTTCCCGATTGTATTCTTGGGACATGCCTTTGCACCCCAACAGCCAAAACAGTTCCGGCATTTGTCAGGATTAGCATTTACATATTTTGTGTGCAATGAAAAACCTTTTTTCATCTTAATTCTTGCTATTTGAATGAGTAAAACCGACTGCAATATTATTCAACAATCGGTTTTACTAAGTATTGCAACGTTTTTCGTCGTATTACTTTTTTCTGTTTCTGCGCCTGCAAAGCAACGATCATCGCCGCCAAAGCCCCTTCCGTGTCCGAAGAAGTAAGCATGGTTATGAAAATGATTATGGAATTTTTCCATCATTTCTTTTTTCTCTTTAAGCAATGCATCTTTTTCTTCCGGGGTCTTTTTCAGCCATTCTTCACAACGCTTGTCGATGGCTTCCACGGTAAATTCCCGTTCGCTGCTGTTCATAGCTTCCATGCGTTTATTCATACATTCAAGCTTTTCTTCATCGGTCATTTTTAACCATTTTTCGAACATTTCTTTTCTTTCGTCAGTACCGAATGGTATTCTTCCAAAGAATCCCATTCCAAAACCTTTTGTCATCATAACCTTTTAATTTTATATGTTTATTTTAATTTGTTTTCGAGTGCGCCTCTCTACCTATGATGACAAACGAGATGGAAAAATATTTTAAAAACGATGACAATTTATTTCTTTACCCAGACATGGGTTATATCGCCGAATACATATTTGCGGTATTCGCGTGGGTCTTTGTACATTTCATTTACATAGCCTTTAGCTTCCTGTGAACAAAAATCATCGAGATTTGGGGTCGTGATTTGTGTCAGCTTACATTCGATAATCAGTTTGGCTTCTTCAAAAGACATATGACCGGAAGGGGTTTGAATGCTCGTCAATTCGACTTCTTTCATTTTATCGCTATCCCGTCCCGATTTGCTTCCCAGAAATAATACTTGTTTCTTGTATTCGTCCGGGAAGTAAGACAGCGTATAGGTTTGTTCTTTCAGCATCAATTCAAGCGTATAACGGGCTGATTGAAGAATACACCAAGTCGCTGGTTTCCTGAAAAGAACACCCATTCCGCCACCACTGGCTGTCATGGCATTATAATGGTCTGACTTACCCGCAGTAATAACCGGAAAAACTTTCCCTGCCAAGGTAAATATATCATCGAAAATCTCTTCCGGAGTAATTTCCTTGAATAATTGGTCAAAACTCATTTCTTTTATATTTTAGATAATTTATAAGGCAAAGGTACTTATAAAATTTTCTGATTATTCCAATGAAGTCCTTATCTTTGTGAATATGGAAAGTAAAACGATAACGATAGTACCTGTTTCCAGGAATAAAAAAAAATTCCTCGACTTATTGCTGTTAGGCGATGAACAGGAAAGCATGATTGACCGCTATCTGGAACAAGGCGACCTGTTTACTCTATACGACGGGGATTTGAAATCGGTTTGCGTGGTAATCGCTATTGACGATTCGGTTTGCGAATTGAAAAATATTGCCACATACGAGAGCTATCAGGGACAAGGTTATGGGAGCGCTCTTATCAATTACCTTTTCGCTTATTACAAAGATAAGTACAAAACAATGCTTGTCGGCACAGGTGATAGTCCTTCTATCCTGTCGTTCTATGAACATTGCGGGTTTGAACCATCTCATCGCATCAAGAACTTTTTTAAGGATAATTAAGACCATACGATGTTTGAAGAGGGTGTTCAATTGGTTGATATGGTTTATTTGAAAAAGGTATTATGAATTATGAAATAACCAACATCTCAAAATCCGAATATCCGGAACTTATGCAAGTTTGGGAAGCTTCGGTCAGGGCAACGCATCACTTTTTAAAAGAAGAAGATATTTTGTTTTTCCGAAAAGTGATTCCCGAAAAATACCTTGATAGTGTGAAGTTATTTGCCGTTCGTGATCCCGAAGATAAAATACTTGGCTTCTTAGGTGTATCGGACGAAAATATAGAGATGTTATTTATCCATCCCGATGCCCGCGGAAAAGGAATCGGCACTGCATTGTTGGATTATGCCATGAATGAATTACGGTTATGTAAAGTCGATGTGAACGAACAAAACGAGCAAGCTGTTGGATTTTATCTTCACAAAGGTTTTTCCGTTGTCAGTCGTTCGGAATTGGATGGAACAGGGAAACCATATCCCATTTTACATCTAGAAATAAAATCGTAACAATTTAAAAAATGAAAGAAAAATATAAAGTAGGAAAATTAATTTACGATGGTAACATTTATGATGGACTGAATACACATATAGATGATTTACCATTTTATTCACATTGGCTCAAAAAAAGGAAGAATGGCAACATTCTTGAATTATGTTGTGGCACAGGTAGACTTACTATCCCTCTTGCACAAGAAGGATATAACATTACAGGTGTTGATAACAGCACATCGATGTTGAAACAAGCCAAAAGAAAAGCAAATGAATTGAAAACCCCCGTAAGATTTATTAAATCTGACATAAGAACGTTAGATTTAGCAGAAGTTTATGATATTATTTTCATTCCATTTAATTCAATTCATCATTTATATACTAATCAAGATTTTTTCGATGTATTGACAAGTGTAAAGAAACATCTGAAAAAAACCGGATATTTCATATTTGATTGTTTTAATCCTGATATTCACTATATCATAGATTCAGAAAAGGAAGAAAAGATTATTGCTGAATATTCGACCAAAGATGGTAGAGAAGTCGTTATAAAACAGACAATGATTTATGAAAATAAAACGCAGATTAATCGTATAAAATGGCATTACTATATAAATGGAAGATTTGATTCTATTCAAAATCTGGATATGCGACTATTTTTCCCACAAGAATTAGATGCGTATTTAAGTATGCATGGATTTAAAATTATTCATAAATTCGGTGGGTTTAAAGAGGAAATATTTGAAGACAAATCAGAGAAACAAATAGTTGTATGCAAAAAAATGAACGACAACTAATAATGCGAGCATTATTTATGTTGACATGCCCGCATTACCTTTAAAAATCTTATTCTGTTATTTTCTTTCCAATATAAAATACATAGCCATAATATGCTTTGTATTTGCGGTATAACTCAACTTCATATTGTTCAGAGGCAATTAATTCCTCTGCCGCTTTGTTGCCGTTATACTTTTTCAGAAAAGATGCTTCCATTTGGGGTTGCTGGACGTAATAAAAGTCTGTCCAACAAGTTTCGGGGACAACAAAAGTGGCAATCGGAAGGTAACCTGCTTTTTGCATTTGAGCAACCTTATTCGAGATTGTATCCATTTCGGGATAGGCTCTATCCCAAAATGCCTGAATTTCGGCAGGTCGCTCTTCGGTAAACCAGGTATTTTCTGTAATTGCGATATATCCGCCCTGTTTCAGGAATTTTCGCCACTCGTTTAATCCACGTTCAAATCCAATGTTATAAATAGCGCCTTCCGTCCAAATCAAGTCTAATGTCAACTCTTGAAACGGAAGATTTTCCATAGTACCGACAATACCTTTCACCCTTTCGTGTATTTTTTTGTTTCGGGCATTTTGGTTGAATTGATTGATAAAGTCGGGCCATACATCAATACCAATAATTTCGCAAGAGGTATTTTCTGCCAATACCATTGTTTGACCGCCTGTCCCGCAACCAATATCGGCAATTTTGGATTTTTCGGTAAGACAGTCAATAAAACTCAATGCTTTGAGCGTTATTTCGGGACTTCCGGGGCCTTGTCGTTCGGTATTTGAAAAATATTCATAAATCATATTCAAATCTAATTCATGAATGGTTTTAATTTCGTTGTCCATTTCTTTTTATTTTGTTGCATACACGGAAAACATCCACAATGCTTTCATTATTGTATACAGGTTAAAAAAATAATTGATATAATAGAAAAACACCCTCGAACAGGATTACTCGAGGATAAACGAAAGGGCAATCTGTATAAGGAATTACAGATTGCTTACAGCACCAGATCCGAATTATGTGAAGCTTTTAACATTTTGCAAAGGTACACAAAATTTTGCTATTTTTGCAAGAGTTTATATAAGGTTGCAGAAAGATGAACATCGAAGAATTTCGTAACTATTGCCTGTCGGTAAAAGGAGCTTCCGAATCACTCCCTTTTTTAAATCATACTGTATTAGTATTTAAAGTAATGGGGAAGATGTTTGCCTATATTCCATTGGAACCCAAAGACGGCATATTTAGAGCAGACCTTAAATGTAATCCGGATAAATCTGTTGAACTGCGTGAGAAATACAACGGAATAATCCAGACTGATTTTAAAACTCTGTTGTGGAATTTGGTTACTTTGGAAAGCGATGTCCCCGACAAATTAATTGAAGAATTGATTCGCCATTCGGCAGAAGAAGTAATCCTTAAATTACCGAAAAAGAAACAGGAAGAATACAAAAATAGTTAGTTAATAAAAGAGGTTGATGAAGCATTTATTCCTAGTATACTTAAAAAATAAAACATCCCTGAAATTTGAATATAAAAGCGATGTTTCAACTGTTGTTCATACCAAAAACGGATATCGAATCATTTTTAATAATGGGAGAAGCTATAATTACGGAGCTGATAAAGTACAATACTATCCGCTTGTATCGACACAAGAAGATGTGCGCATATATGAGAATGGCAAACTAAATAAGGTGTACAATACGGTTGATAATTATGGTCGCTATATGATTTACCGGAATGAAGACAATTGTTCTTATCCGATTAAAAATAGTTCTGATATTGAAATTTGTAGTATCAAAAAGGATACACATCAAGCAGAATCAATTATTGATTACTTCAAAGAGAT
>JAVBMM010000175.1:0-7664 GCA_031552425.1 Bacteroidales bacterium
ATAAATATGCCGGGACAGGAACAATATCCAACTTATATGTTGACGCATCCGGTAACAGGGGCGAATTTCTTGGAGGCCGCGGACTTCGTAATAATTCAACAAATAATGGCCATTATGAAACACCTCAATTAGCAAACGGAGCGGGAACACTAACATTTTATGTAAAACAATATGAGACACCGAATCCGGATAGTACTGCTTATTTGAATGTATTTGTGAAAACATCAACGATTCCTTATGCATCAACCCCTATATTTCAAGTGTCTTCAGATACTTTGACTGACTCTTGGGCGCAAGTGATTGTTCCTATCAACAATCCGGATCCTACTACACAAGTAAAGATCGTAACAGATCGTACATTCAGGACAGACGGGGTAAGCGGTCCCAGATATTTTTATTTTGATGACATTAAAGTTACTACAAAAACGGGTACAAGTATTCCTTCTAAAACGCTACAAAAACAAGCCAATGTTTACGCAGATCAAAGATCCATCGTTATGTATGCTGAAAGCAAAGCTAATTATCAAATTTATAGCATAAATGGAATTTTATTATACGTCGGTGACTTTGTAGGAGAAAAAATTATAGATATAAATAATTCAGGACTTTATATTGTTAAATTAAACGGTAAAATAACGAAATTGGTTGTTAGATAATTTATTTACTCCTTTTTTCTTGATAAAAAAGGAGCTTAAAAAATCAAGGCTGCGTCCAAATAGCTAAAAAATACTGCGTTACGGCTAAACAAAACCAAACTCGCATCATCGATGCTCAAACAAGGTTTTGTTTTTAACGCCTTCACTATGTATTTTTCTTAACGCCATTTGCCCGATGCCGAAAAGCTGACCCTTGATTAGGAGATTAAATTCAAAAGCCTAAATAATCTAAAAAAACAAAAATAGGTATTTTCACTGTTCACCATTCATAATTTTCGAAACAAGGCTCACCAGAAAGCGTAACGCGAATTAACAGCGAACATAGTGAGCTTCATCAAATAATACCTTGTTGGATAAAATCATTATGGGATAATCAAAATCCTGACAAAACAAAAGGTTGCTCCTAATTCATAGAAGCAACCTTTTTTTATAATATTCGGTTGTAAAAAATGTTGAAAAGCTTTTTAATGATTATTTCACTACAACTTTTCTTGCTTTTTCGCCCACTTTCACTATATATAAACCTTTAGCTTGTACAGGAATAGAAACCTTTTCAGAGAAAATTCCGGAAGCAATAAGCTGACCATTTACATTATAAATTTGATATACCGCCTCACCGGATTGTTCTATTACTATTGCATTAGCTTGTGGATAAGCGCTAAAACTGTTAGCAGAAGGTGAAAAAGATTTGTCAGATGTTGGCGTATAAGCTGTTACACGGATGTCATCAATCATGAAATCTACGGCTGCTGCTCCGGTTTCTTTTATATGCTTAAATCTTACCTGTACCGTTCCTGGAAGATCTTTGTCTGCTCCATATTCATTGATTGTATAAGATTTAGGCGTCCAAGCTACCGGAAGAGCGCTACTTTCTATAGAATCCAATCTAACCCATGCTGAAGCTTCATCCATACGATATTGTATCAACATTTCAGAACCTAAATTTGTAGAATACTGCTTTAGATTAAAAGAAAGGATTCCTGCACCGTTCTCTAAAGCAGGAGTTATCAACTCCATTCCGTTACCAGACGTTGGACGTATTGATGAATTTCCCCAATAAAGGCCATTCGCGTTATCGTCTTTTGTGTAACAAGATGTACTTATAAAGGACCAATAAGCAGATGTTTTTATATCCCAATGGAAGCCATAAATAAAATCTTTGGTCTTTTCAAAAGTAACGGTATAGTTTTTTTTATCTCCGTTTTCTGCTTCCACTACAATTGTAGCCGTTCTTTCCGCCTCTGTTCCGGTTAAAGAGGTGGCTTGAGTTATAACTGTTGAAGCTAATACATAATTAGTTTCTGCACTCACTATGGGGATTTCTCCCGGATAATTAAACGAGAGTTCTACCAAATAATTTGTTTTATTCGGAATAAATCCAGGTACTCGTTCTTTTTTTCCTGATGCTCCATTTGTAAAAGTAGTTTCTGTTAATGACAGGCTTTTTAGTGTATTGTCATCACTCGCAATTCCTGATTTTACCAAAGATATATCTGCAATACATAATGTGTCAGGCTTTGAAGAAGTCCCCCCGTTGTTAACTCCGAAACTAACACGATAAGTTCCTGCTTCAATAATGTACGTTTGCTCATATTTTGTCCATTCAGGGTGGTCTTTTGTACTCTTATTATTACCGGAACCTCCCCAAGGTCTTTGCGTATAGGAGCTTGGTGGCGTGTTATTAGCGGTTCCTATTGCTCCGGCATCTGTAATCAAACCCAAACCTCTTATCCAACCGTTACCTTTTACCCAAAAAGTTAAAGTATACTCACCGGCTACCAATGAAGAGGTGGTATACGGTGTCGCAAATGAACGGGAACTGCTTCCGGAAGAACTCGAAAAATGGACTCTTATTGCATTCTTTCCACCGGTGAAAGCCCCTGGAGCAATAGATACATGAGTTTGAGCCAAATTCGGGCCTTCAGCATAACCGGTCGGTAATATCGCATAGCCAGTAGTAGTTGTATCCGTAGTAGCCCAAAGTGCCATATCCCCATTAGGTACCAAATTTGTTTGCGCTTGCATTGTAACACTTACAAATGCAATTGACATCATAAGTAAAAATAATTTCTTCATACACATAAATTAATTAGTTAATAATAATACTTAACATCTTACTTTTCCCCCGAAAGTGCTACGCTCGGCATTGTCTATGTAAGCATACCCACTGCTCTCACTTAAACGCACTTTTCAAGGGCTGCGTTCAAATAGCTAAAAAATACTGCGTTACGGCTAAATAAAACCAAACTCGCATCTTCAATGCTCAAACAAGGTTTTATTTTAATACCTTCACTACATATTTTTCTTTACGCCATTTGCCCGAGGCCAAAAGAACCTTTATTAGATGACTAAATTCACAAGTACAAAAATATGACATTCTTAGACTTCAATACTTACACAAATAACCCATTTCCTTGAAATTACTGACCAAAATTCAAATAATCTGTCAGATCATATTCAGTAAAGGTCAAAGCTAAGATTCTTTTTAAAAAAGCTGCTACAGTAAAATTTAAAAGATACTGACCTTTTCTGAAAAAGTTCAGTATCTTTTTGTCAAAAGAATTTGAGCTTTTGACAATGAATCAATTTCTAAATTATTTCTTGGTGAAAAGACGAATTTAGGAAAGGGTGCGTTAACCGTTCACTATTAACATAGCTTGTGCACAAGGCTCACAGAGAGCAAAGCAATTTAATCGCGAACATAGTGAGCTTTAATAAAAACCTTGATGTCAAAACGCTGTTCGAGGCGAAAGAGCGTAGCGATTGAGTAAGTTCGTTTTGACTAAGCGCTTTTTTTATTTCTTTTTTGGCGCATCAAAAAAGAAAGGAATAAGTTTTATTAAAAAAAAACTTTCAATAAAATATTGCAATTTTTATTTTTCTTTTATATATTTGTGACATTCGTTCGGCTAATCTTTAAAAAGTAATATGCCATGAAAATCATTGTAAAAACTCACCGTTTTGCCTTTAAAAGAGCAAATTAATTCTTAAGATCCTCTTAAGGGATTAATCATCAATCTGTAATATTTCTGTGTAAAAGTATGCATGAGCACATTAGCATATTGAATCATTGACATATTTCAACAATCATTTATTTTATAAACCATTAAAACACATCATCATGAAAAAAACTATTTTATTATTGGTTGTATTTTTAAGTAGTATTGGTATTACTGTTTACTCTCAGGAAGACCTGTCTAAAATACAAATTTTAGAAGAATCTGTCAGAATCTCTTCTGTTAATGATATTCAGATTAATACAGGATATGGCAAAGCCTATTACAATGACAAAGAAATTGCCACAGTAGACCAAACACAACAAACAGCGATAGATACTTCTCGGTTTCTAAAAAAGGGATATTTATTGGGAGAGAATGTAAATGGAAATAATTTTTGTATATCTACTCCAATGAATGGGATTGGATTTTCCTCTGATGTAAATAATGATATTAGTAGGATGGATATATATGATTATACTAGAATATTTATGTGGGTAGAAGGACAAAGTAAAATTGATATAAATGAAAGAGATATAAATATAAATCCATATAGAAATATAGATATAAGCCCATCAACATATATGAATGGAAAATTTACATATAAAGGGAAAGAAGTAGCCACCGTAGATGCATTAAATGGCATAAATTCTAACGATTATAGTATGGAAATATACCATCCAAGGACGGTGAGTCTTTCTACGACAGGAGCAGATGGTGGAATAATAATTGACAATGATGGAGTTTGGATGTATTCATATGGAGGTGGAATTTATTCAAATGGCGAACCAATAGCCACTGTAGATCAAATTCCCAAACCTATTAATTACTCTACTACTGAACAAAAAACAGGGCAGAAATGGGTTGATGGGAAAGACGTCTATCAAAGGACATTAACAGGTATTATTACAGAATGGGAAAACCAGCATTTCAGCGTTCCATTTACAAAAACGGCTACCGGCACTATAATAAAGTTTGAAGGGTTCCTTGATACCGATGGGAACATATTTGCACTCAATAGTCACAATAACAATTCGGTTTGGGGTGGAATTGAGTTTGGTAGATACGCGTGTTGGTATGATAATTATGGTAATATTTCCGGAGACCCGGGTTTCAGTATAAAAGACGTTGATAATTGGGATTATTCAAATGATTTTAAATATATCATTCATGTTTATTACACTAAATAATTTATTCATTTTTTAATTAAATAGGAGGTAATGCGATGAAACAATTATTATTTTGTTTTTTGATTATTCTTTCTTTTCAAGCATACGCTCAAGAAAGAACATTGTGGGATTATCCCGTAAAGCCGGGAACAGAAGCATGGAAAAAATTAAAAGATTATGAAGAAAGGGTAGATGTATGTCAAATACCGGAATCTGTTTTACAAAATATTTCTACGAACGATTTGGCTACATTATGCTTACAATATCCACTTTTGTATGGCGGTACATTAATTTATTACAATAGCTATACATTTGGACTGAACAAACTTTTTACTAATTTCAATGGGATCAGGGAGTTATATAAAAGAAAAAATGCTGTAAATATTTTACAAGAACGATACCTTACTGCAATTCATGGTTTCCCTGAGAATGTAGAATCTTCATTCTTTTACCTTTCTGTTTTAGAGCTTCTTTTAGGTTATCCGGATTTTAGCTATATATCAAAAGAAAATCAGAAGGAAGTATTAAAAAGTCTTTTGTTCGGATACAAAGAAAAATGTAAATACCCGGAATATTTTCGAGGGAGTGGGTTTACCACAAATTTATATGCAAGAGCCCATCTCATTATCAAAATAGATACGGCTGCTGCAGAAAAATTTAAAGGAGAGAATCAATCCGTTTTATACCGGGGTATGGCCGGCGTTGATCTAATAAACACAGTAGACAGTTTATCTTATGTTTTAAAGAAACAATGATTATGAAAACATATTTTTTTACTATTATCATTTATTTATGCTTTTCATTTTTCAGTTCTTGTGAACAAGAGCCTGGTGAAAAAGAAAATGATGAAGAAAGCATATCATGGGATTATCCCGTAAAACCCGGGACAGAAGCATGGAAAAAATTAAAAGACTATCAAGAAAGGATAGATATATGCCAAATACCGGAATATGTTTTGCAAAAGATTTCTACAAAAGATTTGGCTACATTATGCCTACAATATCCATTTTTGTATGATGTGTTTGCTTTCAATGGCTATACCATTTGGGTGAACCATATTTTTACTGATTTTAATGGAATCAGGGAATTTTATAAAAGAAGAAATGCTGCAAATATGTTTCAGGAACGATACCTTGCAACAATTCATGGTTTCCCTGAGAGTATAGACCCTTCATTCTTTGAACTTTCCATCTTAGAAATTCTTTTAGGTTATCCGGATTTTAGCTATATATCAAAAGAAAAACAGAAGAAAATATTAAAAAATCTTTTGTTCGGATACGAAGAAAAACGTAAATACCCTGCATATTTTCAAGGAAGTGGATTTGATACAAATTTATTTGCAAGAGCACACATCATTATCAAGATTGATGCGGCTATCACAGAAAAATTTCAAGGAGAAAATCGATCTGTTTTATACCGTGGTATGGCTACCACTGCTTTAAGAAACATGGTAGACAGCTTGTCTTATGCTTTAATAAAGTAATGGATATAAATACTGATTTTTATTATTGTCATTAGCTTGTGTTATTTACTAAATTTATAAGTTATGAAAAAAGTTATTATTATATTGATTATAAATTTCCTGTGCCTACATTTTTCTTTTGGGCAATATGATTATTGTGAAGAACAGGAACCTCTGGTAATGTTTGACATATACACTCCTATGGGAAGTGTTGTGAAAACACATCTAGTGGTTTGTGAACAATTTGTTTGGGTGAGTAAAAAAATTGACTCTCTTTATCTTGTAGAATTTCCGGATACAGAGCAAATAATCCTATATCATG
The DNA here is from genome assembly GCA_031552425.1 of Bacteroidales bacterium. Taxonomy (GTDB): domain Bacteria; phylum Bacteroidota; class Bacteroidia; order Bacteroidales; family Azobacteroidaceae; genus JAISFI01. Next base: position 6,606 of record JAVBMM010000175.1, read on the forward strand.
GAGTAAGCTCAACCGAGATGTTTAATTGCCATGGATATGCTTGGCTCCGGGTGGAGCAAGGAATAGATAGATGGATTGGTTATTACGATAATACAGATACGGATATTTATATGGCAGATAGCAGTTACATACAAGTCCCTTTTGAAACTTACCCGGGAAAGGTTTTTTGGCCGAAAGAAAATGACCATTCTGCCATAACAACCGACCAACCGGGCTGGCTTATTTCTAAGTGGGGAGCCGGTCCATTAGTAAGGCATCGTTGGAATGATCATCCTTATAAGGAAGGGAATGCAGGTGTAAAATTTTACGTTAAAAATTGCTCTTTTGTAATTAAAGACACAGTAATTACAGCAGACAGAAATATTACTTCTTGTGGAGATATTAGTATTAAAAATGTAACCATATCCAATGGTGTTACCGTTAATATACGTGCTCAAGATTCAATTGTCCTCAAACCAGGATTCAATGCCTTTGCCTCTGTAACTATGACGGCAGGAAGTCAAATGCAAGTAACGCCAAGTCCCGGTTATTATTCATTACCGGATAGTTATAATGTAAATGCACATCCTTTACTGGAAGAATTGGAGATTAAGTCTATAGAAAATACCTTAGAGAACACCGGTATTAATTTTTCTGTCTTTCCCAATCCTAACAATGGAAACTTCAGTGTAGAAATAACAGGAAAAATATCGCCATATACGGTAGAAATCTTTAATAATTCAGGGAAATTACTTGACTACGTCAATTCAAAAGATGAGGTTGTATATATCAATCGTCCCGATTTGAGTGCAGGGATTTATTATGTCAAATTAACAATGAATAAAAAAACAGCAGTTAAAAAGGTTATCATACAATAAAGGTTCTTTAGATTTATTCTTTTCTATTTTTAAACAAACCAAAAAGGTTGCCCTAATTCATAGAAGCAACCTTTTTGATAGATTTGACGATTCTCTGATTAATCAGTTGGCAAAGTCAATTTTTCTTCATATTCTCCGAAGCTATATACTCCGGGAATGTAATGTTCTAAAATTACAGTTATTTCATTTCCTTCTTTGATTC
>JAVBMM010000120.1:0-31992 GCA_031552425.1 Bacteroidales bacterium
CCTGCGCATGTCTCAGGCTTCAACTGATTTGGAAAGCTATACGGACAAGGAAACCAACATTTATGCTGCTAACGGTATAGTATATGTCAACAGTAAGGAGAAAATCAGTCAGTTGGAAATAATGAACCTGGGGGGACAAAATTTATACAGGAATCTCTCCCTGGATACATTCCAAACTCAGGTCCCATTAAATATCAATACCGGAATAATTATTGTAAAGGTTCAAACAGAAAAGGGTACCAAAATTGAAAAGGTTTTCATGAAGTAAATTCATCCAAAAATAACTAATCAATAAAATTCATTCACCAGGCGGAAAACAAAATTCCGCCTGGCGAGTTTTAAAGAACCGTTTCTTGCAAAAAATAAATTATAGTAGGACTGTAATATCCCTACAGTCCTATTGTAAGAGTCATACAGTAGGACTATTTAGGTCTTATAGTCCTACCTAAATCATTATAATTAAGAAAAGCTACACTCTTTTTGGTTAATCTCACATTATGAATTATCTTGTTTTTTTCAACTCTCCTATATCTCTTTTTAGACATACTACAAAAAGAAGTTTTGGTTAATTTTTATTCCTAGTCAAAAATAAAAGGATGAAGAAAAACTCTTTTCTATCTTTTTTCACTAACAAAATCTGGTTGTTTCTTATAATTTTCATCCCTGATAACATTTATCTATTTTTCTAGTATACAACTGATTGATTTGCAATATTTTAAAAATATACCGATAACATTTTATTTTTGTTCTTTTCACTCCCTACACATAACTTTGCGAGTATATTTTTTTAACATTTAATAATTAATTTCTATGAAAACAAAAAACGTTGCAATCTTATTATTATGTGTGTCTGCCTTTTCTATTAACTCTTATGCAGCCACCAAACAAGACAAAAAACTTACTAAACTGGAACTCATTGCATATTCCAATTTGAGTAGGCTTAAATCTGCATGTACAACTGATGATTATGTAGTTGCGGGATACAATGATACATCTCTAGAAATTGCATTTAACATGGTATACAACAATGTTAACATTGTAATTATAGATGAAAATCAAAATATCGTTTATCAAAGTACCGTGAATGCTGGACCTAATTCAACATACACAATAGACATAAGCTCTCTTCCTGAAGGAATTTATCAACTCAATATATCTAACGACGCAAATTTAAATGTAGGAGGATCTTTCTTTCTATAGAAATATATGCTTCCTTTGATTACAGGAGAGATTTCTTAATTCTACAAGGGTACTAATTAAAATACCCTGCCTGAAAGATTTTCAGGCAGGGTATCTCTTTTTTATAGGAAATATTATTTATTCGGCTCTATCATTCCCAAGCTCCTTTTTACAAACTTACTTAAAGCCTCTCCTTGCAACAAACCATTAGACAATAAAGCTAAATCTACCAATTGACTCACCGTTTGTTGATTATTTTCTTGATCTTCCTGTATTTTTTTGATCAAAGAATTGTCCAAATTCAACACCATGTTGTACGAATTAGGTATTTCTCCGTACATGTTAAATCCTGGTTGCATAGAAGACATTTCTTGCATTCGACGCATAAATTCATTTTGAGTGATTGTAACTGGATTCGTATTTTCTCCGAGGTGTTCAAAAGTTACAACAAAATCCGTTTTTTCCATTGCCGGAATAGCCGATTTAAATGTATCCATTAAAGATTTTTTATCTTCTTCGGAAAGTGTTACCTCTTTATTGTCAGATTTACGAATTAAATTATCTACTACATCACTGTCTACACGTACAAAACGGCTTTTTTCCAATTTTTGCTCCAATTTTCCTACGAAATGGACATCTAATTGTCCATCCATTAACAAGACATCATAACCTTTGTTTTTAGCGGCATCGATATAACTATATTGAGCATTTTTATCACTGCTGTACAAATAAATCAGATTGCCTTCTTTATCAGTTTGATTTTCTTTGATAAGGGTTTTGTATTCTTCTATTGTAAAAAATTTATTTTCAACATTTTTCAATAAAGCGAATTTTTCTGCTCTTTCGTAGAATTTTTCTTCGCTCAACATGCCATATTCGACAAATAACTTCAAACTATCCCATTTTTCTTCAAATTGGGTTCTGTCTTTCTTAAAAAGTTCTTCCAATTTATCAGCTACTTTTTTCGTGATATGGTTGGAAATTTTCTTTACATTACTATCACTTTGCAAATAAGAACGCGAAACATTTAGCGGAATATCCGGAGAATCTATCACCCCATGAAGTAAAGTCAGAAATTCCGGAACAATTCCTTCTACAGAATCTGTTACAAAAACCTGATTACAATACAATTGAATTTTATTTCGTTGTAAGTCCAGGTTATTTTTGATTTTAGGAAAATATAAAATACCCGTCAATTTAAATGGATAATCTACATTTAAATGAATCCAAAATAAGGGTTCATCACTAAACGGATACAAGTCCTGATAGAATTTTTTGTAATCTTCATCATTCAAGTCCGCCGGTTTACGAGCCCACAAAGGATTGGTATCATTGATCACATTATCTTCTTCCAAATCTACATATTTACCATCTTTCCATTCTTGCTTTTTCCCAAAAGCTACAGGAACAGGAAGAAAACGGCAATATTTTTTCAACAAACCCTCAATTCTTGACTTTTCAAGGAATTCCTTACTTTCATCATCAATATAAAGAATAATATCAGTACCCCTATCTTCTTTGGTAGTTTCAGTCAACGAATATTCAGGAGAACCGTCACAAGACCATTTCATGGCTGGAGTACCCGTGTGAGATTTGGTGATGATTTCTACTTTCTTCGAAACCATGAATGCTGAATAAAATCCTAATCCGAAATGTCCGATGATAGCATTGGCATCTGTTTTATACTTATCCAAAAAATCATTGGCACTGGAAAAAGCGATTTGATTGATATATTTATCAATTTCTTCAGCAGTCATTCCGATTCCACGGTCGGAAATCGTAATAGTCTTTTTATCCAATTTGACCTGTACGGTCAGATCTCCCAATTCACCCTTGAATTCTCCGACAGATGCCAACGTTTTCAGTTTTTGCGTAGCATCTACGGCATTTGATACTAATTCCCTGAGAAAAATTTCATGATCGCTATACAGAAATTTTTTAATGATGGGGAAAATATTTTCTGTAGTTACCCCAATATGACCTTTTTGCATATTATATTGATTTTAATTAGATTATTCTGATGCTTATATAAGTTCGTTTATATTAAAACAGTCGTTTTTCCTGACTCGGCAAATCCCAAATGAATTTGATTTTTGTTTATCGAAAATGTTCAAAAAAAATGCCAGACAAAGGAGTATGACAAATTGTCGTGCTTTTATCGTACTTTTGCAAAATGAAATTATTTTCTCAGCAGATAAAAGAAAAAGCCATTGAACTTGGATTTGATTCTTGTGGTATATGTAAAGCTGCATTTGTGGAAGAGCATGCTACTTATTTTTCCCATTGGTTGAAAGAAGGAAAAAACGCAAAAATGTATTACATGGAGAATCATACGGACAAAAGGACAAATTCTTCACTGATGATGGAAAACTGCCAGTCTGTTATCACAGTTGCTCTAAATTATTATCCTGCAGTTAAAAAAGAACCGATTTTCCCTCAAATTTCTTATTATGCTTATGGAAAAGACTACCATGATATTGTAAAAAATCGCTTAAGGAACCTATTGGAATTTATACGATCAAAATATCCTGACGTTCAGGGAAGATTTTTTTGTGATTCGGCTCCTATACTTGAAAAATACCACGCACAAAAATCCGGAATCGGGTGGATCGGCAAAAACACCCAATTGATTTTACCTGGGAAAGGATCTTTTTTCTTCCTTGGGTGTCTGTTGATTAATATAGAATTAATGTACGATGAACCATTAAAAAACCAATGTGGAGATTGCCGAAAATGCTTAGAAGCTTGCCCTACAAAAGCATTAGAAAAACCTTTTACTCTCAATGCTGCAAAATGCATTGCTTATCATACCATCGAAAGTAAAGAAACAATCCCTCCCGCAATTGCCTCATCTACTAATTTTGTTTACGGATGCGATATCTGCAACATAGCATGTCCACACAATAAATTGGCAATACCCACAAAAGCAGAAGAATTTCAACCTTCGGAAGAATTTTTACTTTTAGATGAAAATAAATGGAAAGATCTTTCAGAGGAAGATTTTAATCGCATTTTTCACAATTCCCCGGTGAAACGCATGGGTTATGAGAATCTGATGCGGAATGTCTCTTCAATACACGATGCGGCAAATCGCCATGACCAATGATGTCAACAGGACATGCATAATGTTTGTCCAGCCATTCTTCATCAATATCCGATCCGGCATGATAATGTAAGGTTTCATTTACACAAGCAATGTTTTTCACCAATGAAACAACAGTACCAACGTCATGTGATACCAAGATAATAGCAGTTTCCCGGTTAATGGTGCTCAACAAATCGTAAAACCCGGATTCAAATCGTTTATCCACATAAGAACTGGGTTCGTCAAGGATAAGCAGTTCCGGTTTACTCACCATAGCACGCGCCAGCAAAACCCGTTGTAATTGTCCTCCGGAAAGTTGCCCTATAGGACGGAATACAACTTGTTCCAAACCCATCAAACCGATTACTTCTTCTATTTGTTGTTTTCTTTCTCCTTTTTCCAATGCTAATCCGGAAGCAATGACTTCAGACACCAGGATAGGAAATTTCCGGTCTATTTGATTAATTTGAGGAAGGTATCCGATTCGTTTTCGCAAGTCTTCTCTTAAAAAAGTAATGTTTCCTTCGATTGGTTTTAATAATCCCAATATCAACTTCAACAAAGTTGTTTTACCTCCGCCGTTTGGCCCAATAATTCCCAGAAAATCAAGATCAAATATATCCAAAGAAATATCCCGTAGCACAGGTTGTTTCCCGTAACTCGCACTTACATGATTTATTTCGATCAATTTACTCATGCGAAATAGCTTGTGCAATTTTTATTAATTCTTTGTCCCAATGATATGATAATAGATTGATAGACAACAACTTGCAACTGGTTTCTTTAGCGACAACTTCCGCATTTTTTTTATCAAACTCCTCTTGAATAAAAACCACTTTAGCTCCTGTTTCTTTTGCCGTTTTTACTAATTCTTTCATTTGAGCGGGAGAAGGTTCTTTTCCTTCGTTCTCAATACAATATTGTGTCAATCCATAATCACGAGCTAAATAAGTCAGTGCAGGATGATAAATAATAAACGATTTGACAGTTGATCTATCGAACAAATCTGTAATAATACTATCAATTTCACCTATTTTCTTTTTTAATGCTATCAGATTTTTTTCATAAACCGGTTGATTGTCAGGATCTAATTCAGTTAAAGCTTCATACATACTTTCGACAATAAATTGCGCCTCTTTGGGAGAACTCCATGTGTGCGGATCTATAGGTCCGTGCGCGTGATTACTTTCATGTTTATGTCCATGTCCATCTTCGTCACAAATCAATTGTATTTTTTCACTATTATCAAAAACAGGAAGTTCCGGATTATTTTCTTTGATTTTTTTGATCCATTCTTGTTCGAAACCAAGGTGTCCGACGGCAAAATAAGCTTTACTTCTAGACAGTTTCACCATTTGGGCAGGAGACGGATCAAAAGTTTCAGGCGAAGTACCCGATGGTACTATTGCTTCTACATGAAATAAAGAATCAACCAGTTGTTCCAAGAAATAACGTTGAGGTTCAATGGTTACCATAATATTTTTTTCTTTGCTTTCCCCTTGCTTACAGGCAAATGTTATAAACAGCAAACAACAACTAAAATATTTAATTATTTTTGTCATGATTTTCAAGTATATTTTAATGTTGCAAAGTTAGTTTTTTATTTCAATGCAGACAATAATAACAGCTGATGGTTCCCATACCCTGTTTGTTCCTGAATTGAACGAACATTACCACTCCGTTAATGGAGCAGTACAAGAATCCCGGCATGTTTATATTGAATCAGGATTTAACCAATGTAAAAAAGAAAATATTTCCGTATTGGAAATTGGTTTCGGAACCGGTTTGAATGCCTTATTAACTTGCTTAGAAGCAGAAAAAAAGAATATTTTCACTACATATACAAGCTTGGAAAAATATCCTTTATCTCCGGAAATAACCACCACATTAAATTATTCTTCCATCAACCAAACTTTATTTCAACAAATACACGCTGCTCCTTGGAGTGAAAGAACAATCCTGTCATCTTTCTTCTCATTACAAAAAATAGAAACAGACATATGTGCTTATTCTTTCCCGGGAGATTTTGATGTAGTTTTTTATGACGCTTTTGCACCCGATAAACAACCGGAGGTTTGGTCACAAAAAATATTTGACAATATTTTTACCGGATTGAACACAGGAGGTATTTTAACCACTTATTGCGCCAAAGGTGAAATCCGCCGTATCTTAGAACGTTCCGGATTTTTTGTAGAACGGATTCCCGGGCCTCCGGGAAAACGCGAAATGTTGCGTGGACAAAAGCTACTTTAATCTTCGTATAATTCTGGTAATTTTTTTGTACAAACTTAGCTATTTTGTAGGTTGATATGTGTATAATTTTGTCTCCTGCAAAGTGGAAGGAACTTCCTACATTATAAATCATGCTTAAAACTATAAATATTATATCATGACTAAAAAGTATTTTTTTCTTGTATTCTTGTTTTTCTGTCTAACCACTTTCATTGGAAAAACACAGAATCAAGTACTTGTAGAAGCTGAGAGTTTCACCGATAAAGGAGGTTGGGTATTAGATCAACAATTTATGGATCAAATGGGCTCTCCTTTCTTATTGGCGCACGGATTAGGAAAACCTGTAGAAGATGCCATTACCGATGTTACATTACCAAGCAACGGACAATGGCATGTTTTTGTTCGTACATGGAATTGGTGCAGTCCCTGGACTTCAGAAGCCCCAGGTAGATTTCAAGTAAAAATTAACAATACTACATTATCTAATGAACTGGGTACAGGTATACTTTGGGATTGGGAATATGCAGGAAACATCAACCTGAAAGAAAAGAAAAATACTCTTTCATTGCATGATCTCACAGGTTTTGAAGGACGTTGTGACGCGATTCTTTTCTCTAAAGAAAAAGATATAAAAATCCCGAACGAAGAAAAAAAAATGGCTCAATTCAGAAAAAAACTATTGAATTTACCAGATAAGCCTAAATCTGCAGGAACTTATGATTTAGTAATAGTAGGCGCCGGCACCGCCGGATTAGGAGCTGCCATCGTTGCCTCTCGTTCAGGATTAAAAGTAGCTCTTATCAACAATCGGCCTGTACCGGGAGGAAATAATAGTGTAGAAATTGAAGTAGTAGTAAGCGGAGCCGTGCAACAAGAACCTTATCCGCGCTTAGGCTCTGTTGTAAATGAAATTGGAAATATTTTCAGAGATGACAAACCTATTTACCGCATCCTACAGTCAGAAAAAAATCTTTCATATTTCCCCAATATGCATGTATTTAAATTGGACAAAGAAAACGATAAAATAACCTCGGTCACAGTAAAACATATAGAAACTTCAGAAGAGTCTGTATTTTATGCTCCTTTATTTGTCGATTGTACAGGGGATGCCAATATAGGATTTATGGCAGGAGCTGAATTTCGCATAGGAAGGGAAAAACGTTCTGAAACACGAGAAGGATTAGCTCCTGAACATCCGGATAACATGGGTTGCGGGTCTACCGTATTCTGGAGGAGCAAAGAAAATGGAATTTCGTCTTTCCCTGAATGTAATTGGGCACTGCAATTTACCGAAGAATCTTGCGAAAAAGTCACTTCCGGACATGGATTTTGGGAAACCGGATTTACCATGGACCACATCAATGAATTTGAATATATCCGGGATTACTTGTTCCGGGCGATTTATGGCAATTGGGCATTCCTGAAAAATAAAAGTAAATCTAAAGATGAGTTTAAAAACCTGGAATTATCACATATTGGATATATTGGTGGCAAAAGAGAATCCCGGCGTTTAATGGGAGATATTTTGTTCCGCCAGATGGATATTGACGAAAGCCAATATGTAAAATATAATGATGCAATTGTTACCGGAACTTACCCTATAGACCAACATTATCCGGATCCTAAAAATTCCTATTATTTTCCGGGACAAGAATTTAAATCCTTGATGAAACATAATTACAATGATTTGGGAATCGGAAAAAAATACCTGAAACCGGAACAAGTGAATCCTCCTTATCGTATACCCTATCGTTGTTTATATTCCAAAAATATAGAGAACTTATTCATGGCCGGAAGAAATATAAGTGTAACACATGTGGCTTTAGGCTCTACCCGTGTACAAGGAACTACCGGAATGGCAGGTGAATTAGTAGGATATGCCGCTTCTCTATGTAAAAAACACAACTGTTCGCCCAAGGATGTATACAAATATCATTTGGAAGAATTAAAAGCAATGTTAAAGTAAAAATCATTTAAAATAAAATATCATGAGAATTTTAGTATTAACAATAGTAGCAATTTTGATCACAGGGATTTATAATCCGGCAAAAGCACAGATAAACAAAGAAAAGCCTTCTTTTTCTTTTAATTTGGACTACGAAGAATTATCAAGTATACGACAAGACCTGAAAGCAGGAAAAACTCCTGAAATTAAAAAGGCTTACGATATATTGATCACTAAAGCCAATACCGCTTTGAAAGAAAAAAACTATCAAGTGATAGATGGAGATGTTCCTCCTACCGGAGATATACATGACTTTTTTACCATTGGAAAACAGTCTTGGAAAAATCCCAACACCAAAGACGGAATGCCTTACATTCGCAAAGACGGTAAGACCAATCCTGAATCGGAAGGAGATAATTATGACATGAAACGTTTCAACAAAACGGTATATCGTGTAAATATACTTTCCCTGGCATGGTTTTACTCTCAAGATGAAAAATATGCAAAAGCCGCTGCAGAACAATTACGGGTATGGTTTATCAATCCGGAAACCCGGATGAATCCGAATTTCAATTGCGCCGCCGCTTTACCGGGAGTGTATGATGGTATGCCTATCGGTATCATTTTCGGAGCGCAAATGGTAAATATGATAGACCATATACAATTACTTACCTTATCTAAAAGTTGGATAAAAGAAGATAACGATTCCTTAAAAAAATGGTTTGATGATTATGCCTGTTGGTTATTGACAAGTGATTTCGGAACTATCGAAGGAAGAGCTACTAACAATCATGGCTCCTGGTATTCAGCACAAGTAGCAGCTTCAGCTATTTACTGCGGCAAATTGGAATTAGCAAAAAATACGATTGAAATAGCTAAAAAACAATTGATTCAACAAGTAGCAGGGAAAGATACGGTTTATATGAGTGGATCAAAACAAATACAGTGTCCCCGCGGAAGTATGCCTCGTGAAATGTACCGGGCAGATGCGTTTTCATACTCCCGTTACGGATTACAGGCATTTGTTTCTCTTGCCGGTTGTGCCAAAGCGATCGGTGAAAATCTGTGGAATTACCAAGCTTCCGATGGAAGAGGACTCAAAATAGCATTCGAATTTATCACCCCTTATTTCATTGGAGAAAAAGATTGGAAATGGACTACACTCAGCAATAAAAAAGACATTGGAGTTGGAGCACTTTCTATTGTTCGGGAAGCTGCCCAAGCATACCAAACAAAAGAACTGAAAGACGCCGTAAAATATTTGTCATCTATTGCAGAGAAAGATTTAGATAAAGTTTGGTTGTTAGGTAAAAATTTCTGACGAATTCTTCAAACAATTGATAGCCATGAAAAAATCATTGTTTCTAATATTATTTGCTTCTCTCTTTATTGCCTGCTCTGATGATCCGGCAACCGAAAACGGAAATCCGGGAGGAGGGAGTGGAACTCCGGCCCAAGTACCTGTATTGACAACATTCAATTATCAGGAATTGGTTAGTATCCGCCAAAAACTGAAAGCCGGAACAGACGCTAACATCAACTCTGCTTATACCAAGCTAATTCAGAATACAACACCGATACTGGCTGCTATTCCGGAAAAAGTAACTGACGGAGATAATTATCCGGGAGGAACATCCCATGATTTCTGGGCGATAGGAAATTATTCGTGGTACAATCAAACAACCGGCAGATGGGAACGCCGCGATGGAGAAATCAATCCGGATGCTCAATCTGATAAATATGATACCAACCGTTTGAACACTACTGTAAGTCGTGTAAATATGCTGGCATTTGCCTGGTTTTATTCCGAAGATGAAAAATATGCCGAAAAAGCTACCGAATTGATCCGTGTATGGTTCCTTAACGAAGACACGAAAATGAATCCACATTTTGAATATTCATGTGCTTACGGAGATATCCGCGAAGAAGTAGGGATCATTTATGGTGCGCAATTCGTAAAAATGTTAGATTCTATTCAATTACTAACACTTTCGAAAGTTTGGACAAAAGAAGATAATGACAAGTTAAAGGCATGGTTTGCTGCATATATAGATTGGTTACTAACCAGTGAATTAGGACAAGCGGAAGGGATCATGACCAATAACCACGGAGGATGGTACACCGCACAAGTAGCCGCAGGAGCCATTTATAACGGAAACACCGAATTGCTCCGTCAAATGGTGGCAAAAGGGAAACAACAAGTAATTGACCAAGTCACCGGACCCGAAGGAACTACTTACAATGGTATTTCTTGTCCAAAAGGTAGTTTATGGAGAGAATTATATCGTACCCAATCTTTCAACTATTCCATTTATGGACTAAGAGCACTTTGTGCCGTTGCCGGATGTGCGGAAGTAATCGGAGAAGATTTATGGAATGTTCAGGCTCCCGACGGAAGAGGGTTGAAATCTGCTTTTGAATTTCTCTACCCTTTCCTCTTATACCCCGAAAATTGGAGATGGGAAGTACAAACAGCAGCATCCACTACCCGGTTCGATGCTATTGCTATTATCCGCCAAGCAGCAAAAAAATACAACAAAAGTGATTTCAGGGTAACTGCAAACACCTTGTCCGCCGCTGCCACAGGAAGCACTGCCTACAGAGTTGCCTGGCTGGAAGGAACTAATCCATAATCAAAATGAAGAGTTAAGAATTAAGAGTTAAAAAGTCACAGGTTACGCGAGTTGACAAATTTATTTTAATTGTTAATTTTTCATTCTTCGTTCACAGCAAGTAACGCGAGCTTAACAGCGAACGAAACAAGCCTCACAAGGAACGTAGCGACCTAACGGAGAACGAAGTGAGCTTAATATATTAAGTCTAATTTAAAAACATAGAAATATGATAAAACGAATTTATCTAATACTGTGCTTGTTTATGCTAGTCTTACCGGGATTTCCGCAAGGACAGCAAACAGGGAAAATAACCGTTAATGGCACTGTTAGCGACAAAAACAGGGAACCACTCATAGGAGTAACCATTAAACTAAAAGGAAGTGCCACAACAGGAACTATTTCCGACATCGATGGAAAATTTACCATCACTATTCCTAATGATAAATCGATTCTTTCTTTCTCTTATTTAGGTTATGACACGAAAGATGTTCCTGTAAAAGGAAACAAATTGGATGTAGTATTATTTGAAACGGACAAAGAACTGGATGAAGTAGTAGTAATTGGTTATGGGGTTCAAAAGAAAAGGGATCTCACCGGAGCCATAGCTTCAGTTACAGCAGAATCTATTGAAGAGCGTACCCCTGTTAATATTTACGAAGCATTACAAGGACAAGTTTCCGGAGTGGAAATTGTTACTAATTCCGGTGAACCGGGAGCAAGCGCCGAAGTTCGGGTGCGCGGAACATCTACTTTTGAATCAGGAGCACAACCCCTGTACGTAGTAGACGGAGTTCCTTATGATAATATTGATGATATCAATCCTAATGACATAGAATCAGTAGAAGTCCTGAAAGACGCAGCCTCAGCTGCCATTTACGGGTCACGTTCAGCCAATGGAGTTTTTCTTATCACCACCAAACAAGGAGAAAAAACCAACCCTAAATTAGATATTCGTTATTTGAATAGTTATAGCCAATTAGCTCGTAAAATGCCAAAAGCCAATGCGGCAGAAAGGAAATATTACGATGTAATCCGGTCACATTACCGACCTAATTATACTTTTACGATGAAAGATTCTCTTTCATCTTTCCATAACCAAGACCAGGATTTGCAAGACCTGCTTTTCAGAACCGCAATTAAAAACCAAATAGACCTGAGTACAGGAGGAGCTTCGGATGCATTCAAATTTTACATCAGTGCCGGATACCTGAACGAAACCGGAGTAATTATCAATAGCGACTACGATCGGCTTACTTCACGAATCAATGCGGAATATAAACCGAATAAAAACTTAACCATCGGAACCAAAAATCAACTTGGATATACTGATAAAAACGGGATATCGGAAAGTGGAGTCCTCACAGGCTTGTTGGTTAGAATACCTTATTGGGGAATCTTTAATCCGGATGGCTCTTATGTTCCCAATTTAGGAAGCAGGACTAATCCTTATGCCGTAGCGATGGATGATACGCACAAAACAAAAACTTATAAAGTATCTACTTTCGATTATTTGGAATATGTATTCAATAAAAATCTGAAATTCAGTTCCAATATACAAATCAATTATAACAATTATCACTATCAATATTACCGTCCTGAACCACAATTAGGAACTACCGAAAGAACTACCGGAAAAGACCAATCTTCGGTATCTTCCAACTGGGCAAACGAAAATTATGTCACATATAATAAATCTTTCAACAAGAAACATAATTTGGAAGCCATGTTGGGATGTAGTTTTCAGGATTACCATGTAGAAAAAAGTAATATGACAGGATACGACTATACCACAGATGAAATTTACACCTTAAATGCGGCATCGGCATTTGACACCAAAGGAACTAACACATCTGTTTCAGAACACTCTATGGCTTCATTTTTCGGCCGTCTCGGATATAACTACAAAAGCCGTTACTTGTTCAATGCCAATTTGAGGTATGATGGATCTTCCCGTTTTGGAGCGGATAATCGTTGGGGAGCTTTCCCTTCTGTTTCTGCCGGATGGCGTTTCTCAGACGAAACCTTCATGAAATGGATGAAGCCATTCGTTTATGATGCTAAATTACGGTTCAGTTATGGTATTACGGGAAATGAAGAAATCGGAGATTATGAATCATTATTGCTTTATTCGCCCGACTTTATTTACGATGGTAGTTCTGGTATCGGAACTACTAATTTAGCATATCCGGAACTGAGCTGGGAACAGACTTCACAATACAATGCCGGATTAGATCTACGATTAATGAAAAACCGGATCAATATCGTTTTCGACATCTATAAAAAAGATACGGAAAATTTGCTCAACAGAGTGCAATTACCTAAAGAATCAGGATTCAGTACTATTCGTAAAAATATCGGGGCAATGACTAACGAAGGAATCGAATTTAGTATTGATTATAAAATATTGAAAACTAAAGACTGGAACTGGTCAGCTAACTTTAATATTTCTACCAATAATACCACCATCACCAAAATCGGAGATGGAGTACCTTTCTATAAAGGAAGTGGAAACGCCATATATGTCCAGGAAGGAGGACGCTTGGGCGAATTTTACGGATACAAACAACTCCGGATATTTGCATACGATGAATCCAATAATTTTTCAGCCAATTGGGAGCCTCTTACTCCGGTATTTCAAAATGGAGTGTTTCAAAATAAATACCTGTTGAACGGACAAGAATACACAGGAATCAGAAAACAGAAAGTCGATGCCACAGGGACCGTTTTGAAAGGTGGGGATATTGATTATGAAGACCCGGATAAAGATGGCAAAACTACCGATGCCGATAAACAATTGATAGGATGTGCCCAACCGGATTTTTATGGAGGACTCAGCACCAACCTTGCATATAAAGATTTTTCTCTGTTTGTATCTATTTACTACTCTTTCGGAGGAGAAGTATTTAACTATGCCGCAAGCCAACAAACAACAGCTACTTCTTCCGATGGAATCACTCCAACTCCTGAAGGAATAAAAAGAATGTGGACATCCCAAGGAGAAGACGCTCTATATCCACGGCCGGAACCAAGCGATCACAACCGGTTGACCCCTTCGGATTTTTACATAGAAGATGGTTCATATATCAAATTAAGAAATGTCAGGTTAAACTATAATTTGCCGAAAAATATCACCAAAAAGGTATTTATGAAAAAAGCAAGTGTTTACGTTTATGGAAACAACCTGCTTACTTTTACCAACTACACCGGGTTCGATCCGGAATTTAGTACCGCCGGAGATCCTTTAACACTAGGAATAGACACCAACCGTTACCCGAGAAAACGAGAATATGGCTTTGGAATTAATCTAAACTTTTAATACCTAAAATGATGAAACGTAAATTTATATATATATCTGTAATGGTCTTGTTGGGAAATATCTTCTCCTCCTGTGAAGATTTTTTGAACAAGGAACCTATAAGTCAATTGACTAACGATAAGTTTTGGAAAACCGAGCAAGATGCTAACGTCGGCGTAATTGCCATTTACAGCACTTTTTCAAGAGCTTTAGCTGCAGGCATCTGGAACTGGGGAGAACTTCGGGGTGATAACTTTACAGGAAACGGAAAAACATCATTTGATCAAGACGAATTGATCAATAATACCATTCCGAATGATAATCCTGCCGGAATTTGGACAAATTTATATGAAGCCATCAGTAAGGCCAATGCCGCCATTAAATATATTCCCCGCATAGAAATGGAGGCTACCCTCAAAGACCATTATTTGGGAGAAGCCTATGCCATGAGGGCATTATGTTACTTTTATTGTGTAAGAGTATGGGGAGATGTTCCGGTGTTTTTGGAACCTTTGGAAGAATATTCCGCAGAAGAAATATACAGGACAAGAACCGACAAAGACAAAATATTGGAAGATATTATCCTGAACGACTTGGAACAAGCATATAACCTGATTAAAAAGACTTATAGCACCAGTGCAAGTTCCAGCGAATCTCCTCCCGACCGTACCCGGATGAATGTAGCTTCCGTTTGCGCCCTTCACATGGATGTGTTGGCTTGGATGCACGATTACAATGCGGTTGTAAAGATTAAAGAAGAAAGGGTAAATAACTTACAATCCACTTTTTGGAGCATGACTAAAATGACAGTTCCTGTTACAAGCACTGATTTCCAAGCCAAATGGAGAGCCATGTTCATCGAAAACCCGCTGATAGATATTCCTAATGAAGTATTTTTCAAATTGACCTACGACAGATATGGAAACGGAGTCAACCAATCGGTATCCTATTTCGGAAATTCAACTTCCCATGTATATATATCCAACTATTTATTGAATGCATATAAAGAAGGAATTGTAGATAAAAGATATGAGACCGGTTGTCAATGGGTAAAAGCAGGTTCAGAAGATCCTGTTCCTTTCCGCTTTCGCAGGAAATTCTGGAAAGATGATGCTGTCTGGTCAAGCACTCCGGACAAAGAACAAGGAGATAATGATTTAGTAATATACCGCTATGCTGATATCGTGCTACTTTACGCCGAAGCATTGAATGAGCTCGGAAATCCTTATAATGCAGTGGAACAATTGAATATAACACGCACCAGGGCCGGTAATCCTCCTTATAATAGTACTGTAATTGGAAATAAAGACGATATCTTAAAAGCGATCTTGAACGAACGCCAACGGGAATTTGTCGGAGAAGGGAAACGCTGGTTCGATCTGGTAAGAACGGGTAAGTGGAAAGAAGTAATGGGACCGATTAACGGAATCAGTGAAGAATGGCAATTGCTCTTCCCGATTCATCGCCAGCATTTGATTGAGAATTATAAATTGAAACAAAATTACGGTTATCAAGGTATTTAAAAAAGGAAAACAATCATGAAAAAGATTATTAAACATATCGTATTATTCATATTGATTTTGAATATGAGTAGTTGCCTTGATCTGCAGAAAGATTACGATTACGAACCGCAAATAGCAGACAATAAGGTTAACATGACCGTTTGGGGATATATAAATGCCCGTCAAGATACTCTCGGCACATTGAAAGAAGCTATCGAATTGGTAAGCATGGAAGATTATTATTCTCAATCTCACAATTATACATACGCCTTGATGACAAATTATGCGTTTGAAATAAGAAGTTCTTCCCGCCCGGGAGTATTCCAATCTCTTGGAGTACATACTTTATCTGAAATTAACACTGAAGAAAAGAAAGAACAGCTAAGGAATATCTTAAAGTACCATATCATCCAAGGATGTTATCACGGATTGGGAACCTTAAGTTTTGACCCGATCAATGTAATTAGTTTGAGAGAAGGACAGGATGCTGTGATGACAATGAAAATGAATAATGCGATATCATATACCACCTACTCTACAGTAGAATTTAATCGCATGGCGGGAACAAGTAGCTATGTAACTGCACAAACCAGTAACATTTTCGCCAACAACGGAGTAATTCACATAGTACCATATCAAATAATTTACAAGCCATGAAAAAATTCAATATCATATTCGGTATTTGTTGTATAGTATTATCATGTGGATTATTTTTCGCATGCGGAGACGACGATGTGGAAATTAAAGATGACGGCCCGGTAATCATGTATCCAAGTCAACGTTTGTATGTAGACCTGAACCAGGCAAAATTACCCTCTGTTATTGCTGTGGTAAATTCGGAAACCGGACTGAAAAGAATCAGTACATATCTCATAAAAACGGGGAATGTACAAGTAGAAGTAGGAATACCTGTAACTTCTTTTTTCAATCCGAACAGTTATTCCGTCACACGGAATCCATCCTATTCCGATAACACAACCGGTTTCAAAATTATTGCCGAAGACTTGGCCGGTCGTGTAAAAGAATTTCTTTTGCCCATAGATATCATTCCGTTGAGAGATGCACCCAAAGTATTCTTTTATGATACTGCAGGCGATGGAATTGAAACCATAGAATATTTTGAAGATTCTCCCATGCCCGACATTAAAGTAGAAGTCACAAGCCAGGAAAATCTTCAATATGTCACCTTAAAACAAATTGTAGATGGAATGGAATCTACTGTTTTCATAGAAGAAGGACAAGATACTATCTGGCTTTCAAACAATCAAACACAGTATGAATTTAACTTGAATAATTTGGCATATAATTATGTTTTCCCATTAGGAATAACAGGTCTGCGAGTATATACTGCAGCGGGAGCCGTTGACAAACCGAAAACAGCTACCGGTATGTTATCCATTATATTCAAACGGGCATTCCCTGAAATATTTATAACCAGTGATTCTGAAGATTTCAATGGCTTAACCATGGGACAATCAGTTAATTTGGAAGGATATGTAAAAAGTGCATCCGGTTTGTCAAGTATTAATATTATTCCTTTAGATACTTTGAAAGCCACAATGTCGGGAGAACAAATCATCGATGGAAGCCATGCATTTGAGAAACCGTTCTTAGTTCACTTCAATGCAACCAAACAACAAATGTTCGTCCGGATCCAGGCCGTTGATATTAACGGAAAAGAATCAAACGACACCATACAATTACACGTAGGGTATAAATATTACCATCTGCTTGCCAATACTGCTTCTGTAGCTAATCAATCCTATTTCTCTTCCAAATACGGAAGAATATATGATCCTTGTTCGGCCATGGGTATTTATAAAGATATTGACGCCGGATTCGGAACCTATGCTACCAACACGAAGGTAGATCTCTGCCGATTAGACGAAACCAACAAATTGACTGGAACATGTGGTGCAAATAGTTGGAATTCTGACAAGAATATATACAACATGACTGTGTCGAAAGACTTTACTAATAGCAATTTCGACATGGTGACAGTAGGAAAATTACATGGAGCTGTTCCGAAAAGTACTACAGATTCAAAAATCGTAGAATTACTTATTCCCGATGGAAGCATTCCTTACGGAAAAAATTCTCCGAATGTCGCTCTGTATAGCAGGTCTGATGGTAAAAAAGTGATTATTACCGGAGATGGGATCGAACCCAATTCCTCTACCCAAACTAATCCTGTATTTTACATCAAAGTAAAGGTAGAAATGTAACAGCAGTTAGGTTGCTTCGCAATTTTGCAAGCTCACTTCGTTCGCTTGTGAACAGTAAAATAGAGACCTTGTCATTGCGAACGAAGTGAAGCAATCTAAAAGTTACGATTTATTTTGAACCCGAATTTGTACGAATGAAATGGGAATGAAACCTACAAAATATAAAATGAACAAAAAAAGACTTTTAATCATATTATTTGGAATATTGTATGCCTATTACGCTGTAGCACAACCATCCGTAGAAAAAGAGAATATTGCTTTTCAGCAGGCAGTATACCAATCCGGAGCTGTTGACGACGATTTTTGCGGACATCTCGTTACCGATGGAAGTAATATCACTTTTTGGGAAAGTAAAGCGGAAATACAACAATGGCTCTATATCGATTTAGGAGAAGCCTGTTCCCTTTCCGGATTTGGAATTGACTGGGGAGATAATTGTGCTTCAGCCTACAGGATAGAAGCTTCCAATGAGTCAAAACAACCCAAGCAATGGAAAACAATTTATCAAGTCTCATCTTGTAAAGGAGGAAAAGAAGAATACAATCTACCATCTGACACTCAAGCCAAGTGGGTACGTATACTGATTTCCGGAACAAAACAACCGAATAAAGGTTGTATTATCCGGGAATGGAGGGTTTACGGACAAAAAACAAAAAAAGCTTCCTATCAAAACTCCGTAGCCCTGCTTTTACCCGATGGAAACATCGATTTAAATAAACAAACATGGAAACTACAACACGCCATGTTCGTCAATGACGGGGCACCGAATGTATCCCGCCAAAGCTTTGATGATTCACAGTGGATAAAAGCTGTCGTTCCGGGAACAATACTCGGCAGTTATGTTGCCGCAGGAGCCCTGCCCGATCCGTTTTTCGGAGATCAAATGAGTATGATTTCCGAACGTTTTTTTACACACGGATCATTTTGGTATCGTTCCGTTTTCCGCCTACCAACAAATATTTCAAAAGAAAAAATATGGCTGAATTTTGAAGGAATCAATTGGAAATCAGAAGTGTATTTGAACGGACATTTCCTCGGAAATACATTTGGGGCTTTTATCCGGAGTAAATTCAACATCACAGACATATTACAGGAAAACAAAGAAAATTGTATTGCTGTGCTCATCAAACCATTGGATACCCCAGATCCCGGAAAACAAAAAGTTACTCATAAGTTTTTAGGATGCCGGACTACCAACGGTGATTTATACGGATATGACAGTCCAGCTTTCTTAGCCAGTGCGGGATGGAATTGGCTCCCAATTATCCGGGGAAGAAACATGGGAATATGGAATGATGTCTACCTTTCTTCAAGCGGAAAAGTCATGATAGAAGATTCTTGGGTTAGTACAACACTTAACTTGCCGGATACCACACAAGCCCAATTAATCGTACGAACAATTTTAAAGAACACCTCCAATAAACCTTCTGAAGGAATATTGTCAGGAACTATCGGGAACCTGTCATTTTCTAAGAAAATCACTTTAAAAGCAGGAGAAGCAAGTCAGGTGGTATTCGATGGTAAAGAGTTGTCCATGCAACATCCGAAACTCTGGTGGCCGAACGGTTATGGGGCACAGCATCTATATCAACTCGAACTTTCCTATAAAGAAAACGGAAAAATATCAGACCGGCAACAAGTAACTTTCGGTATCCGTGATTTACAATGTAAGGTACAAAATAACATCTTGTTTGTCTATGTGAATGGTGTTCGCATCCTTTTGCGTGGAGGTAATTGGGGTATGGATGAAGGTATGCTCCGTTGCGATGCAAAAAAATACGATCTCATGGTTCGTTTGCATAAAGAAGCAAATTTTAATATGATTCGTAATTGGGTCGGACAAATCGGAAAAGAAGAATTCTATGAAGTATGTAACAAATACGGGATATTAGTGTTTGACGATTTTTGGCTGGCAAACCCGAACGATGGCCCCGATCCTAAAGATTACGATATGTTTATGGATAATGCCGTAGATAAGATCAAGCGGGTGCGCAAACATCCTTCCGTGGCATTTTATTGCGGAAGAAACGAAGGATATCCTCCGGAAGATTTGGACGGATTATTAAGAGAAGCTGTTAAAGAATACGATCCTACCCGTCATTATGTACCCAATTCCGCTGATGGGACACTTACGGGATTGGGACCTTATGATACTATGGACACAGAATGGTATTTCAACAACAGAGGAGTAACTTTCCATAGCGAGCAAGGAATCATTGCTATCCCACTTGCCGCAAGTATCCGGCAAATGATGCCGGAGGAAAATCATTGGCCTATCAACGATATGTGGGCAAAACATGATTACCAGATGCCTCGTTCTTTTTTATTCACGCAACGGATAGAAAAACGTTTTGGGATAGCTGACAATTTGGATGATTATTGTACTAAAGCACAAATGGTTAACATGGAAGCTTCCAAAGCTATGTTCGAATGTTTACAAAGTCGACAAGGAAGCGGATTGTTATTGTGGATGAGCCAATCAGCATGGCCTTCGCTCATTTGTCAATTATATGATTATTATTTTGAGCCTACTGCCGCTTATTTTGGAGTTAAACGTGCCTGTTCTCCTATTCACATATTATGGGATCCGGCAAAAAAAGCAATTGTAGCTTCCAATAACACAGCCCATGATATCAGAAATTATACGGCAATAACAACTATATATGATATTTACGGAAAAGAAATCTGGAAAAAACAAGTGCAAGTTTCCATACCTGCTATTTCTTCAACGATATGCTTTCCCTTAGAGGTTCCGGCAAATATGCAAGTGGCGACTTGCTTGATCAAATTAGGCCTATACAATGAACAACAACAGGTTGCCGAGAACTTCTATTGGAAAGAAGATCGCGAAGGAACATGCCTGGCTTTATGTGATTTACCAAAAGTTCCGGTAAAAATAACTACGGTCAAAAAAGGGAGTCAATGGTTTGTTAAAGTCTCCAATGAAAGTAATGTACCCGCTTTGATGCTGCGTTTAGGACTTAGAAACATACAAACCAAAGAAAGGGTATTACCGGTTTTTTATAGCGACAATTATATTTCGCTCCTCCCCGGAGAGAAAAAAGAAATCATTATAGAAGCCGAAGAAACCGCCCTAAAACAAGCTGAATTATACTGGGACGGCTGGAACATTCCCTTCTATTAAAGACTGGTGGGAAAATGCGACACAAGAAAATGAAGATGTTCCATTCGACATGGACTGTTTACGTTGATTCGGAAAGAAACAAATATGATTTCGCTTTCGGACTAAATTGGAAGGGAAAAATTGAAGACATAAGAACAGAGAAATACAAGAAATAAATGTAAGAAATCTACAATCAGGAAAAAGCCTTCTAAATTCAATATTTAGGAGGCTATCTTTTTTATTGAAACCAATCAAAGAACATGCCCAAAGCCCAAATAAATTCATTTTTAAAGGAAAAATCTTACTTTTGTAAATTAACTTAAGTTTTTGAACAAAGCAATATAGAAAAATCTTTAAGATAGTTGAAAACATCATAACCATGAAAATGCTAAAACATGTTAGTTTGTTCTTTTTTATTTTTTGTTCTTTTGCCAAATTGTCTGCGCAAACAGATAGTTTAGTTTTTGATAAAAAAGTCATTGACTGTGAAAATAAATGGGTAGCCTATCCACTCAAAAAAGCTGAAAAATACGCTTTCGGATTTATTTATCTTGACACACAAGCTGGGTTAACTATTAATATGGAAGGATTCTTTAGCATCGTAAACGGTGTATTTACTCCGGAAAAATTAACAAAAACAGTTTCCCATAAAATACGACTTAAACCCAGGTCACGTCCCGTAATGATTATTCCGGAACCTAGATTTAAAGAGCTTGATATTCCGGAAAAACCGGAATGGTTGAAATTCTATGAAACTAAATCAGATTCTTTAAAGCATTGGTTAGCATGGGGAACTTATCTCAATGCTAACAATGAAAGTAAGAGAGCATTAAATTATCTCGAAAAAATTTATGCCGTAAATTCTTCCTACAAGGGTTTACCTTTTGAGTTGTCATATTCTTATAATGCGCTTGGAAATTTCGAAAAAGCAATTCCCATTCTTGAAAAAGTTTTACAATCCGAACCTGAGGATTGTTCTTTGTACAAAGAACTTTCTTTTGCTAAAATGCACTTAAACATGTTGGAAGAAGCGGAAAATGTTTATAAAAAAATGCTGGAATCATGCCATGATAATAAACAGAAAGGAGAAGTAAGCTTCAATTTAGCCACAATATATCATAACAAACATGATTTTGACAAAACAAAAATTTGGTTGGAAGAAAGTAAACAATGGATAAATAAAGACAACAAATTATACTTCTCACTTCTCCAATTGGAGAATCTAATCAATACCCAAACAAAATGAGTCTAACAATATTATCATTTTACCCATGAAACAAACAGTAATATTATTTCTATTCTTATTAATATCTTCATTGGCATCAGCTAAAAATTATCTTGTTTCTGATATAGAAAAGTTTAACAATACGATACATCTCGTTCAACCCGGAGATACAATTTTTCTTTCGGAAGGCAAGTGGGAAAATGTCAAACTGACTTTCCGCGGAACAGGAACAGAAAAACGCCCAGTGGTACTTCAAGCTCAAACTCCCGGGAAGACAATTATTTGTGGAAAATCTTCTCTGCAACTAGCCGGGAAATATTTGGAAGTGAGAAATCTCTTTTTTACGGAAGGAGAACCTATTGAGAAAAATGCCATAGAATTTAAAGATGATGAAGGTAATCCTGCCTCTTACTCAAAATTAAGTAATTGTATAATGATCGATTACAATAATCCCGATAAAAATATCCGCAGACAATGGGTAGATTTATATGGGGTATACAATACTGTAGAATACTGTTATTTTAGAGGAAAGACTGATCTCGGTGTTGTTTTGGGAGTTGAACCGATTGCAGAAAACCATCAAAAGAACCACCATCGGATACACCATAATTATTTTGCTCACCGTCCTCCCTTCAATGCAAACGGAGGTGAAATTATCCGTATTGCCAGAGGGGAAACCCATCACTTAAGTTGTAATACTATCGTCGAAGATAATTATTTTGAACATTGCGACGGAGAAGGTGAAATTATTTCTGTAAAATCTTGTGATAATATCATCCGGGGAAATGTTTTTTACGAATGCTTGGGAGGAGTTTCTTTACGACATGGTATGAGAAATGAAGTCTCCGGAAATTTCTTTCTTACTAACGGGAAAAAAGGCACTCTTGGAGTAACTGTTCACTTTGAAGGGCACAAGATATATAACAATTATTTTTACAAAAATCCCGGGACCTCAGAATATGGGACTGCCATATCATTGGTTTCCGGTACTAAAGATATTCAACCATCTGACAATGTACCATCATATGAACAGGTGAAAAATATACAAATAGTCAATAATACTTTCGTGAACTGTGCTTTAGCCCTTAATCTGGGAGTGATCAATGAAGCCAGAAAAAGGACAGAATTACCTGAAAATATTTTGATTGCAAATAATTTGATTTACTCTCCTACAAAAGATAAATGGTTAATGAAAGATGAAAAGGCAAAAGACTTGAAATTTTTCAACAACCTGATTTGTCTGAAAGACAGCTGTATTTTCAATGGCGTTGAGGTAGATGCTTCTATCAAAGAAATAAAAACCGGAAACCTTATTTTCCCTGTAGATACAGTTCACACTGCAAAGTCTCCTGACAACGTCCGGTATGATATCAGTGGAGAATTACGTAAAAAAGGATTGACGGGAGCTTTGGAGTATTTCAACTTCTCCTCGGAAAACCTGCCTAATCCTTCCAATTGCGGACCAGTGTGGTATCGTTAGGCTCGCTTCGTAAGGTTATAGGTCGTTTCACTCCTTGTGGGACTCGCATAGCTCGCTGTTAACAGTGAACGAAAACAATCCTAAAATGTTAAATATTATATTAACAGTAACTTTTTTTTAGTTCAATCGTCATTATTAAAAAATGAGGCTGGAAAAGTTTGACAGAATAATTGCGATTAAAGATAAGCTGTTCCGTTTGGCCTTCAATATCATGGGAACCCGTGAAGATGCGGAAGATGTTGTTCAAGACGTCATCCTTCGAGTTTGGAATAAGCAAGATTCTTGGAAGGATATCGATAACTTAGAAGGATATTGTATGCGTTCTGTCAGGAATGTTGCTTTAGATAAGTTTTCTTTAAAGGCAAACAGGAATGAAGAATTATTTGCTGATGCATCGGAAAATGGTCTGTCAACTTCTCATCCCGGAGAGATATTGGAGCAGAATGAACAGTTGGATATTATTTACCGCCTCATCAAGCAATTGCCGGAAAAACAACAAACGGTAATGCAATTGAGAGACATTGAAGAAATGAGTTACAAAGAAATTGCGGAAATCATGCAAATTTCTGAAGAACAAGTCAAAGTAACCCTTTTTAGAGCAAGGCAAAAAGTGAAAGAGTTTTTTAAAAAGATAGATCGTTATGGACTCTCGGCAGATTGAAATATTATTGGAAAAATATTGGGCATGTGAAACAAATCTGGAGGAGGAAAAACAATTGAAAAGTTTTTTTGCTGAAGAGATGGTTCCCGAACATTTGAAAATGTATATTCCGTTTTTTTTGATGCAAAAAGGAAAGGCAAATATTCAGGGGGGAGAACATTTATTGCAAAATATAGAGAACCTTCCAGCAAAAAATCAAAAACGTATCTTTATTAAATACTTTTATCCCGGAATGAAAGTAGCAGCCTCCATATTGATTGTTGCAATGGTTGGGTTAGGTATTTATACGCATCATCAAAACGAAATGACTTTCCGTCAAGCATATTTCGATACCGGCAGTAATCATAACCCGGAAGAAATGATGGAAGAAGTTCATCAAGCTTTTTATAAGATAGGAGCTTCTTTTGCCAGGGCTCAATATGTTCTGGATGACCTTAGCGACACTACTCAAGTAAATATAATGGAATAATAGATGAAAAAAATCATTTACATATTATTGTTGGTTTTATTGGCAAAAAACGTTTCTGCTCAAGATTTTGCTTGTGGTTTCATTGAAAAATATGGAAATAAAGACTTGGAAGTAGTAAGTATCGGCAAACAAATGTTATCTGCGTTAGGAGCCATGTCCTCATCCAAAGATGCCGAATTTAAAGAAGCTGTTTTGGGTTTAGAAAGCATCAAAATCATTACGGCAGATTCAAAAGAACAAGCGCGGAAATCTTTCAAAAATGCCTACACAATGCTAACTAAAAGATCTGAAGGCTTTGAAGAAATCATGTCCGTTAAAGAAGATAACGAAGAAACACACATTATGGTCAGGGGAAAAGAAAATGGTTCCAAAGAATTGGTGCTTTTATCCGCCAAAAATGAAAATTTTAGTATGATTTGTATGTCCGGAGAAATAGATTTATCTGTATTGGCAAAGTTTGCAAATAATATTCAGCCGGATAAATTAAAAAAATCAAATACAACTAAAAATACGAAATAATAAAAATAACACTAAATAAATTGCAAATTATAAACTTTTTCTTTTTCATTAAACGGTTAAAAACGGCTGGACGGGAGTCCCGCCGTTTTTTATTTCAGGGAAATCTATTATATTTGCTGAGAAACTCTTTTTGAGAACATCAAATTTAATTCATAAAAACAGTACGATATGCTAGAAAAATTCTGTTTACTATTGACCCTTTGCTTTTCTACACTCATCTCATTTTCACAAAATATACCCTTTACAATCAAAGGAAAAGTGGGTTCATACGACGCACCGGCCAAAGTCTTTCTTTATTATGAAAATCCGCAACGGATAGATACTGCAAAAATTCTTCATGGAGAATTTATATTCAAAGGTAGTATTCAAACACCCGGAAAAGCAGCCCTTATTCTTGATCACACAGGAAACGGTTTATCAATTCCAAAAGAAAAGGACATACTCAATCCTATCATACTGGAAAAAGGAACAATCTCTGTAAACAGTCCAGATTCCATGAAAAATGCCACTGTAGGAGGAACTTCATCCAATGTTGGCATGCAAATGCTGAAAGAGATGTTTACACAACTGATGAAAGAATCTCAAGAGATATACCAGAATTATACAATAGCCTCTGACTCATTAAAATCTTCGGATAATTTTGTTCAGTCAATCAATAAAAAAATGATTGCTGTCAAAGAAAGATTGAACCAAAATCTCAAAATATTTATTAAAAATCAACGGGAAAACATGTCGGGATTAGAAGCTTTAAATATATACATGAATCAAAACAAAGGAGCTACCGATTTAGAAAGTTTATTCAACGAACTATCTTCTGACGTAAAAAAAACGGATGCAGGTAAAAAGGTATACATGGCGATATTGAGGAGCAAGATAATAGATATCGGATCTCTAGCCGTTGATTTTGAACAAAAGGATACTGCTGGGAAAACTGTTAAATTATCTGATTTCAGGGGAAAATACGTTTTATTGGATTTTTGGGCTTCATGGTGCGGACCATGTAGGCGAGAAAGTCCTGTATTACGGGAAGCTTATCAAACTTTCAAAGATAAAGGTTTTACCATCCTTGGAGTTTCTTTGGACGAAAATAAAAGAGATTGGTTAAAAGCGATTGAAGAAGATGGCTTAGGATGGACCCATGTATCTGATTTAGAAGGATGGAAGGGAGAAGTTTCCAAGACGTATGGAATAAGATCCATTCCTTCTAATTATTTAATAGACCCTCAAGGGAAAATTGTAGCCAAAAATCTCAGAGGAAGAGAGTTAAAAAGGAACCTAGAGCATTTACTTTCCAAATAATTCTAATAAATTTGTATCTAAATAAAAATTCTTGCTAATTTTGTTTGATGCTTATTGAGATAACTTAAAATTTTTAAAAGTATGAAAAAGTATTTATTTTTAATTGTTGCAACAGCTTTATTGACTGTTTTACCTGCACAGGCAGGACTTAAATGGGGACTCAAAGCCGGAATGAACGTTTCCGGAATATCTACCGATGCTAAAGAAAACTTTGATAATTACACCGGATTTCAAGTGGGTCCGATTACTGAATTTACCGTCCCACTTCTAGGACTTGGTTTTGATGCTGCTTTGTTATATTCTCAACGTGGATTCAAGGCTGAAAACGAAACTGAACATTTTGGTTATTTGGAAATCCCTGTGAATTTAAAGTATAAATTTTCCATCCTGCACATTTTAGGTGCTTATGCCACTGTAGGTCCATATTTCAGTTATAAAGTTACTGGCAGTGATATTGCCGATGATTGGAAAGATTTCCAAACCGGATTGAACTTTGGCTTAGGAGCAGAAATTTTGAGCAAACTACAAATCGGGGCCAATTATCAGTTGGGATTAAGTGATGATTTTAAATGGGAAGAAGACGGAAAAAATTATAGTATTAAAAATTCCACTTGGACTATATCCTTAGCTTATTTTTTCTGAAAACGGATTATTCCAAATAAATAATGATCTAATATGTCAATATGTTAATGAAGCCTTTTCATTGGCATATTGGCATTTTATTTTATTGACTTATTATGAAATTGCTTCAATAAAAATTGTTTTATTCTGTGTAATCTGTGTGCTAATTGTTTTATGATTTGATGTACGTCGAAATTATTCTTCCTCTCCCGCTACAAAATACTTATACTTATGCTGTTCCAGAACAGTTACAGCAACAAATAAAAACCGGATGTTTGGTACTCGTCCCCTTCGGAAAATCAACAAGATACACCGGAGTGGTGTATTATATCCATCAAACAACTCCTCAGCGGGACTTTGAAATCAAAAAAATCCTTTCTATAGAGGAAGATGCAAAACCGGTTTTCAGGAGACAACAACTTCGTTTCTGGGAATGGGTTTCACAATATTATCTCTGCAAAATGGGAGAAGTATATAAAGCCGCCCTTCCATCCGGTTTTAAGATAGAACACGCTCAATCATACAAACCAAAAACCGAATCTTTCGTAAGGTTTCAATCTTCATATTCCGAGCCGGAAAAATTACATCAGGCTTTTGATCTTACCAAAAGATCCAAAAAACAGGAAGATTTACTATTACTCTTCACCGATTTATCAAAAATATTTCAAAAAGATCAAAACAGAGAAGTTTCCAAAAAGGAACTATTGGAAAGGTCTCAAATCAATGTTTCTATTCTAAACGCCTTGGTAGAAAAAGGTATATTTGAGTTTTACGAAAAAAATATCAGCCGTTTAGATTCTTATGAAAAGCCAACGATATCTCCTCATGCCTTAACAGATAAACAAGAAGAAGCATATCGTAACATATTGTCAAGTTTCAGGGAAAAAGATGTATGCCTGTTACACGGAGTTACTTCTTCCGGAAAAACAGAAATTTATATCCGTCTGATTTCCGAAACATTGAAATTAGGAAGGCAAGTTTTGTTATTAATGCCGGAAATTGCCTTAACCACACAGATTACCAGTCGTTTAGAACGTATATTCGGGAAAAAACTGGGTATTTATCATTCTAAATTCTCAGATCATGAAAGAGTGGAAATTTGGAATAATCTGTTGAAAAATGATGGATACCAAATCATTATAGGGGCCCGTTCCTCTATTTTTTTACCATTCAAAGATTTGGGACTCGTGATTGTTGACGAAGAACATGAATCCGGATACAAACAACAAGATCCGGCTCCACGGTATCATGCACGAAGTGCCGCCATTATGTTAGCCACCATGCACGGAGGAAAAGCACTTCTCGGTTCGGCAACACCCTCCATAGAATCATATTTTAATGCACAAACCGGCAAGTACGGATATGTTCAACTCTCCTCCCGTTTTGAAGAAGTAGCTTTACCGGAAATAGTACCAGTAAATGTCAAGGAATTGAAAAGGAAAAAACGCATGAAATCTTTCCTTTCCCCTACTTTAATAGAAAAAATAGATGATGCTATCAATAAAGGAGAACAAGTAATCCTTTTTCAAAACAGAAGGGGCTTTGCTCCTATTTATACATGCGAAGTATGCGATTGGACACCTAAATGTAAAGATTGCGATGTTAGTTTGACCTATCATAAATCAAAACATTCACTTACATGCCATTATTGTGGTAGTACCTACCGTTTACCGCACCAATGTCCGGAATGTGCTTCCTCACAATTCGGAGATAAAGGTTTCGGTACTGAAAAAGTAGAAGAAGAAATTCAACATTTATTTCCAGGAGTAGAAACGGAACGCATGGATTTAGACAGTACACGTGGAAAAACAGCTTTCGAACAAATTATTTCCCGTTTTGAAAAAGGAAAAACTCAAGTGTTGATCGGGACTCAAATGGTATCCAAAGGATTGGATTTTGAACGGGTAAGTGTTGTTGGTATTTTAAGTGCTGATTCCATGATGAATTATCCGGATTTCCGGGCCTACGAACGCGCATATCAATTAATGGCACAAGTAAGTGGCAGAGCTGGACGAAGAAAAAAACAAGGAACAGTTATTTTACAAACTTCACATCCGGATTCTCCTTTGATACAAAGTGTCATTAATCACGATTATACAAGTATGTTCCAATCTCAACTGGAAGAACGACATTTGTTCAGATATCCTCCATTTTTCAGGATCATAGAAGTAAATCTCAAACACAAACAAGAAAAGACAGTCAAAGATTTAGCTTCCCACTATGCAGAATTATTACGAAAACATTTGGGTGAACGGGTATTAGGGCCGGACAAACCTATTATAGGAAGAGTACAAAACCTATATATTCAAAAAATCATACTGAAAATAGAAATATCTGCTGCTATAAAAGTAATCCATCAGATATTAACTGATGTTTATCATGAAATGGAAGACATACCTTCTTTCAAATCGGCCGTTGTGTACTACAACGTCGATCCTTTATGAAATTATCTGCAAAAATCATTACCTTTGTGCTTTATCATAAACAAATCAGATAACACATGAATATTTTACTTCTTGGTTCCGGCGGACGAGAACATGCATTGGCTTGGAAAATAAAACAAAGTTCTAAAATAAATCGGTTGTTCATCGCCCCAGGGAATGCAGGTACAGCAAAAACGGGTACCAATGTGAACATTTCCGCCACAGATTTTCCGGCAATCAAAGCGTTCGTGCTTGCGAATGATATAGATATGGTGATCGTTGGCCCCGAAGATCCATTAGTAAAAGGCATTTATGATTATTTCAAAGAAGATCCCATAATATCAAAAATTCCCGTAATAGGTCCATCAAAAGCCGGAGCACGGTTGGAAGGGAGTAAAGATTTTGCCAAAGCATTTATGCAAAAGTATGAGATCCCTACAGCCGGATATTTCAGTGTAACAGTAGATAACTTAGAAGAAGGTTTTCAATTTCTGGAATCCCTTCAGGCTCCATATGTGTTGAAAGCAGATGGATTGGCAGCCGGGAAAGGAGTACTGATCATTCCTGATTTGGAGACTGCAAAAAAAGAATTGCAAAATATGCTTGGCGGAAAATTCGGAGATGCCGGTAAAACAGTTGTCATCGAAGAATTTCTTTCCGGCATTGAATGTTCTGTATTCGTACTAACGGATGGAAAAAACTATAAAATCCTCCCTGTTGCCAAAGATTATAAACGTATTGGAGAAGGGGATACCGGATTAAATACAGGTGGTATGGGAGCTGTTTCCCCTGTCCCATTTGCTGGTCAAGATTTTATGAAAAAAGTGGAAGAACGTATTGTTGTTCCCACTATAGAAGGGTTGAGAAAAGAACATATTGAATACAAAGGTTTTATTTTTATCGGTTTAATCAAGGTTAAAGAGGAACCGATGGTGATTGAATATAATTGCAGGATGGGTGATCCGGAAACTGAAGTAGTCATGCTCCGCATTCAAAGTGATTTAGTAGATTTGCTCGAAGGAGTAGCATCTCAAACCTTAGACAAAAAAACGATCCGAGAGGATGAAAGGTCTGCAGTTACAGTTTTCCTTGTTTCCGGAGGATATCCTGAGGAATATGAGAATGGCAAAGAAATTACAGGATTAGACCAAGTAGAGAACAGTGTTGTTTTTCACGCCGGCACAAAGGAAAAAAATGGAAAAATAGTTACAAACGGCGGACGTGTAATTGCTGTGAGTTCTTATGGAAAAAATAAAGAAGAAGCATTGAAGCAATCTTTTATTAATGCGAATCTGATATCTTTCAATAAAAAATATTTCCGTTCAGATATCGGGTTTGATTTGTAACATGTCTTATTTACAAATACAAAAAAAAATAATAAACGGAAGATTTACCATACCGGTAGTCATCATCATTTACATCCTCTTGAGATTACATGCAGGAATCGATTTGCGATCTTATGAGGATATTGCAGCTCTATTGATTCAAATTGCGACAGGTTTCCTGTTACAACAATTTTGTTATGGCTATTTACTGATCCGTGAACGAACACTCCTTCCCATCGCCTTATATTTTTTACTGGCTGGCACCACTCCTATCACTTATATGAATTTGGGAATATGTGTAACGGCAATGATCATATTACTTTGTTTTTTCTCTACAATCGCTTCATATCAACAAAAAGACAAACCTGTTTATTTATTCAATATCGGTTTATTATTGACTGTTGGAACCATTTTTTGGTCTCCGATGATTTTATTCTTGCCGTTGTTTTGGATAGCTTTTTATCTATTTCAATCGCTGAATATTAAAAGTATTACAGCATCTTTCCTTGGAATTTTTGTTGTGTGCCTTTTTATTTTTTCCTGGGGATTATTTACAGGCAATCCTTCACTTTTATTGGAAAAAATTCCACATTATTTCGAAGATTTTTTCCCCATCCGTTTTAAGTCATGGACTATTTTTGAAATTATCCGTGTGGCCTATACAGGATTACTGGTTCTTTTTTCTTTTGTTTATTTTGTCAGTCATATTTTTGCCGAAAAAATAAAAGTCCGTACGTGCTTATATTACATGTTTTTGTTTATCATCAT
>JAVBMM010000004.1:0-14541 GCA_031552425.1 Bacteroidales bacterium
CAGTTTCAACTTCTAATCGTAATTTTGAAGGAAGACAGGGACCCGGTGCTAGAACATTATTAGCGAGTCCGTTAGTTGCTGCTGCTGCTGCAATAACAGGTCAAATTACCGATCCGAGGGATATATAATGTGCCAATTTAATAATATGCCAATATACCAATGAAGGTAACCGGAAATACAATAGTTGATTTAAGTTTCGAATTTGTATTACAGATTATTAATTATACTGAAATTTTAGAACAAAACAAGAAATTTGTAGTGGCAAATCAATTACTTAAAAGTGGAACTTCTATTGGAGCAAATGTCAGGGAAGCTCAAAATTGTGAAAGTAAAACCGATTTCATTCATAAATTTAAAATTGCAGCAAAAGAAGCAGAAGAAACGGAATATTGGTTATTGTTATGTAAGCCCTCTCAAAATTATCCTTTTGATGAAACTCTCTTGGAAAAAATAAAAGATATTCAAAAAATAATTAATCGAATTATTAATTCTGCCA
The DNA here is from genome assembly GCA_031552425.1 of Bacteroidales bacterium. Lineage (GTDB taxonomy): Bacteria > Bacteroidota > Bacteroidia > Bacteroidales > Azobacteroidaceae > JAISFI01. Next base: position 497 of record JAVBMM010000004.1, read on the forward strand.
AATCTCGCCTTAATTAATTGGCAAATTGGCATATTGCCTCATTGGCACATTAGAAAATCATGGAAAAATTTCAAACAATAACATCAACAATGGTTCCACTTCCAATCGAAAATGTGGATACTGATCAAATAATCCCTGCCCGTTTCTTGAAAGCAACGACTAAAGAAGGATTTGGAGATAACCTTTTTGCCGATTGGCGTTATGAAAAAGACGGAAGTCCGAAACTCGATTTTGTATTAAATAATCCTGTTTATAGTGGAAATGTATTGGTTGCCGGAAAAAACTTTGGTAGCGGATCAAGTCGTGAACATGCAGCTTGGGCAATTGCCGGCTATGGATTCAAGATTGTAATATCAAGCTTTTTTGCCGATATATTCAAAAATAATGCATTGAATAATGGTGTTTTACCAGTGGTTGTTTCTGAAAACTTTTTGATTGGATTATTCAAAGATATAAACAGCAATCCGAAATCGACAGTTACAGTTGATTTGAAAAACCAGCTTGTTACCAACAACACAAATGCTAAATCAGAACATTTTGATATCAACTCATACAAAAAGGAATGCCTTTTGAACGGATTCGACGATATTGATTATTTGATTAGTAAAAAATCGGATATAGAAAAATTCGAATTAAAATGTGCCAATTAAATAATATGCCAACGTGCCAATAACATAGTAGACGTTCGAATCAATTGTCACATTAGCATATTAACACTTTAAAATTATGATAGAAATATTAGATACAACCCTTCGAGATGGCGAACAAACTTCCGGAGTCTCTTTTACTTCTCCCGAAAAGTTAAGTATTTTACGCTTGTTAGTTGAAGAACTTAACATAGACAGGGTTGAGATTGCATCTGCAAAAGTATCGGAAGGAGAATACGATGCTGTAAAAAAAATGGCGCAATGGGCAATCCGTAAAGGATATATCGACCGATTGGAAGTTTTGGGATTTGTGGATGGAGATGCTTCTCTGAAATGGATTCAAGGAACCGGATGCCGGGTGATGAATTTACTTTGCAAAGGTTCGTTGAAACATTGCAAAGAACAATTGCGCAAAACTCCAGAGCAACATGTAGATGATATAAAAAAAGTGATAACATTAGCGCAACAAATGAATATCACTGTCAATATTTATTTAGAAGATTGGTCCAACGGCATAATTCATTCTCCCGAATATGTATATTTCATGGTTGATCAGTTGAAAGGTTTTCCAATCAAACGATTTATGTTACCTGATACATTAGGTATTTTGAATCCAATCAACACTTCCGAGTTTTGTCGTTTGATGAAAGACCGTTATCCAGAATTACACTTTGATTTTCATGCGCATAATGATTATGATCTGGCAGTAGGTAATGTTTTTTCTGCTGTTTATTCTGGTATTACAGGTATTCACACAACTATTAATGGCTTAGGGGAACGGGCTGGGAATGCGCCTCTAGCGAGTGTTGTAGCAGTTTTACATGATCAATTAAAGCTTAAAACCAATATTACAGAGAATAATCTGAATATGGTTAGTCGTATCGTGGAATCATATTCCGGTATTCGTATCCCTAACAATAAACCGGTTATCGGAGATAGTGTATTTACCCAATGTGCAGGTATCCATGCCGATGGAGATAATAAAAATAACTTGTACTATAATGATCTCCTTCCTGAACGGTTTGGACGTTCGCGAGAATATGCGCTTGGAAAAACATCCGGAAAATCGAATATCAAAAAGAATCTTGAAGCATTAGGAATTGAACTGGATGACGAATCCATGCGTAAAGTTACTGACCGTATTATTGAACTTGGTGATAAAAAAGAAGTCGTCACACAAGAAGATTTGCCGTATATTATTGCCGACGTAATGCGTAGTGAAAGTACAGATAAGATTAAAATTCTTAATTATTCACTTTGCCTCACACAAGGATTACGTCCAACAGCAACAGTAAAAATGGAAATTGACGGTCAGGTGTACGAACAGACTGCTCCTGGAGACGGACAATATCATGCATTTTCAAAAGCCATTTGGAAAATGTATACTATAATTGGCAAGCCTAAACCTACACTTACCGATTATAATGTAAATATTCCAACAGGAGGACGTACAGATGCTTTGGTTCAAACAACCATTTCCTGGAATTTTAACGGCAAAGATTTTAAAACCCGCGGATTGGATGTCGACCAAACAGGAGCTGCTATCAAAGCAACAGTTAAAATGTTGAATTTGATAGAAAATATGTAAATTTGCTGGTAAATAATTGAATTTATGAATAAGAAACTGACAATTGCTTTGGTTGCACATGATCAACGGAAGGCTGATATGGTCGAATGGGCAATATATAATGCTGGTACACTTTCAAAACACACACTAATTTGTACAGGTACAACTGGTGGATTAATAAAAAAAGCATTCGAAGAAAAAGGAATAGATACCGAAATTATTTGCATGAATTCCGGTCCATTAGGTGGTGACGCCGAAATCGCAGCATTAGTCGTTCGTCATCAGATTAACCTGGCAATATTTTTAATTGATGATTTGAGTGCTCAGCCGCATGAAGCAGATATTCAAATGTTGCTTCGCCAATGCCGCATTCATAATGTACCTATCGCTTGTAATCGTTACAGTGCAGATTTGATGATTACCAGTACGTTGTGGGATAACGACGATTACGTTCCCTCTACACCAAAATATGTTAAATTTAAAAGAAAGTAAAACATAAATATGCCAATAATTCAATACGACAACGTGACAATGAATAAATGTTTTTGTATTTTTATTGGCACATTATTAAATTAATTTTATGAAATTAAATATTGCAGTATTGCCCGGTGATGGAATTGGGCCGGAGATTGTTGAACAAGCATTAAAAGTAACCCAAGCTGTTTGCAACAAATTTGGACATGGATTAAGTTATAAACAAGGAATTGTCGGAGCTTGTGCCATTGATGCTGTTGGAAATCCTTATCCGGATGAAACGCACGAATTGTGTATGAATGCTGACGCAGTACTTTTTGGAGCAATTGGTTCTCCCAAATATGATAATGATCCTTCTGCTAAGGTTCGTCCAGAACAGGGATTGTTAGCCATGCGTAAAAAATTGGGTTTATATGCCAATATTCGTCCTGTAACTACTTTCCCTTCTTTGATTCACAAATCACCTTTAAGGGCAGATTTAGTTGAAGGAGCAGATTTTATGTGCATTCGCGAGTTAACCGGTGGAATCTATTTCGGTCGTCCGCAAGGGAGAAGTGAAGATGGACAAACTGCTTATGATACCTGTGTTTATACCGTAGAAGAAATTGAACGTATTGTGAGGTTGGCTTATAAGTATGCTGAACAACGTCGGAAAAAAGTAACTATTGTTGATAAAGCCAATGTACTATGTACTTCCCGTTTGTGGCGTCAGGTTGCCCAACAAATAGAAAAGGAATTTCCACATGTAGAAACAGAATACATGTTTGTTGATAACGCAGCTATGCAGATTATCCAGTGGCCAAAACGCTTTGATGTAATGATAACTGAAAATATGTTTGGAGATATTCTGACAGATGAAGCTTCTGTTATTACAGGTTCTTTAGGAATGCTTCCTTCTGCATCAATAGGAATCCATACTTCTGTATTTGAACCGATTCATGGTTCATATCCTCAAGCTGCGGGTAAAAACATTGCTAATCCGTTGGCAACGATTCTTTCTGCAGCATTGATGTTCGAATATGCTTTCGGTTTGATGGAAGAAGGGAAACTAATCCGCCAAGCTGTAGATGCATCCATGGAACAAGGAGTTGTTACAGAAGATATTGCTTCGAATGGGAAAGCTTATAAAACTTCAGAAGTAGGTAAATGGATAGTAGAAAAACTTAAATAAACTAACATTTGCAATGAAAGACAATCCCGTTTTATGTTATGTAAAAAAAAACAGTTAAATTTGCTCCGTCCTTTTTTATTCGGACATTTCAATTAAAAACATATCAATGAAAAATAAATTGTTTTTCACATTTCTTTTTGGGCTTTTTCTTTTATCCACCTCTTGCGATAAAACGAAAACCTACGCAGAAATGTTAAAAGAGGAAAAAGATGCGACCAATCGCTTCATCGACCAAAATAGATTTGTGGTTGTCGAAGATTTCCCTCAAGGTGATTTTGGACAAAATGTTTATTATAAGACTCCGGAAGGATTATATATGCATATCATTTCTAAAGGTACAGAAGTAAATCTTAAAACGGGAGATTATGTGTATATCCGGTTTAAAGGAAGGTTATTATTCAAAGATGAGACAACATCTACCAATAGTGGAGATTACCCTTGGACTTTCTTATACAACAATCCTTACAGTTATTCCGGTGATTATTTTATTTGTGAAGGCATAACAATCCCCCTCAAATATATTGGAGATCAAGGGAAAGTCAGCTTAATTATTCCTTCAAGATTAGGTGCATATAATGAAAAAAATTATGTACTACCGGTATATTACAAAGAAATAACTTACACTGTAAACAGGGAAGAAGTTTCCAACAACTAATTGATATGACATTAATTAAATCTATTTCCGGAATAAGAGGTACTATCGGAGGATTAACGGGAGATGCTCTTACTCCACTCGATATTGTAAAATTTACCGCTGCTTATGCTACCCTAATTTCTTCCCAGAAAAAATCGACTTCCAACAAAATTGTTTTAGGAAGAGATGCCCGTATCTCAGGAGATATGGTAAAAGACATTGTAATTGGAACATTAACAGGAATGGGATTTGACGTTGTAGATATAGGCCTTGCCACTACTCCTACCACAGAAATTGCTGTTCCGATGGAAAAAGCTGCAGGAGGTATTATACTCACAGCCAGCCACAATCCGAAACAATGGAATGCATTGAAACTTTTGAATGAAAAAGGAGAATTTTTGAATGCAGAAGAAGGAAACGAAATCCTAAAAATTGCAGAAGCAGAAAAATTTATATTTGCAGATGTCGATCATATTGGAAAATTAACAACAAATCATACTTATACTCAAAAACATATTGATCATGTATTGGCTTTAGATTTAGTAGATGTGAATGCCATCAAACAAGCAAAATTCAAAGTAGCCATAGATTGTGTCAATTCAGTAGGAGGAATTGTAATTCCGGCATTATTAAAAGCATTAGGAGTAGAAGTTATATATGAACTTTATTGCGAACCAAACGGAAAATTTCCTCACAATCCGGAACCATTACCTGAACATCTTACAGAAATATCTTCTTTAATGAAAGAGAAAAAAGCTGATGTCGGATTTGTGGTAGACCCTGATGTAGACCGGTTGGCAATTATTTGCGAAAATGGAAGTATGTTCGGAGAAGAATATACATTAGTTGCCATAGCAGATTATATTTTGAAACACACTCCCGGAAACACGGTTTCTAATTTAAGTTCAACCCGGGCGCTAAGAGACATAACCCATAAACATGGATGTGAATACAACGCTGCTGCTGTAGGAGAAGTAAATGTTGTTGCAAAAATGAAAGCAACTAATGCTATTATCGGTGGCGAAGGTAACGGAGGGGTTATCTATCCCGCTAGTCATTACGGAAGAGATGCTTTAGTTGGGATCGCTCTATTTTTGACTTATCTAGCCAAAGAAAAGAAAACTGTCAGTGAATTGAAAACTACTTATCCTTCCTATTTTATTGCCAAGCAAAAAGTGGAATTAACTCCAGAAATAAATGTTGATGCTATTTTATCCGCAGTAAAAAAGAAATTCTCTTCTTATGACATTACTGATATTGACGGAGTAAAAATAGATTTCCCAGACAAGTGGGCACATTTACGTAAATCTAACACGGAACCAATCATTCGCATTTATTCAGAAGCTCCTTCCATGCAAGAAGCGGAAAACTTAGGGTCTGAATTGATAAGTATAATTAACGCAATGGCAAAATCTATTTAAAGGTTTATCAGTTTTCAGAGAATTGAGGGTTAAAAAAACACAACAATTGTTTATTTGAACTTTATTCTTACATTTTGTAAGAATAAAACAATTCATAATTTTATCTTTGTAACATATTTTATATTAACTTACACACATATATTGTGATTTATTAATTAAAAGATAGTTTATCACAAATGAAAAAAAACATAAAAGACTGTTATGATAAGATAGTAAACAAAATATCATATCGGATTGATTATAAAGAAATAGAAAAATTTTTACTCAAAAAAAATGCTGAATATACTAATTACAAATCAAAGCTAAATGACAATCCGAAACTAAACCATTTACTTACCATACTAAAAAAACCACTACCTTTATCAGAGAAAGATAAAGAATGGATTGAAAAGAATGCAATAAAACAACAATCTTCAGAAATAACAAGTTACGATTTACTCTTTTCTCAAACATCTTTAAATCAACGTCGCCGTATCTATAATTATTTTGCAGAACAAAATAGTTTATTGGAAGAAGGAGGTTACTTCATATTTTGGTTTGAATCTTCTATTCAAAGGAAAATGGCTATATACAAACGTTTTCCCACTCCACTCTCAAACATTATATATTTTTTCGATTTATGTTGGAATCGGGCATGTCCTAAATTGCCTTGGATAAGAAATCTGTATTTTGCCACCACCAAAGGAAAAAGAAAAGTTTTTCCCGCTCCAGAAATTTTGGGAAGACTCTACCGTTCCGGATTTATAGTAATTTGGGAACAATATGTCCAAAATAGGTATTATATTCTTACTCGAAAAATAAAAGAGCCATTTAAAGATACACATCCAAGTTATGGTCCCATAATACGATTACGGAGAGTTGGCCAAAACGGGAAACTTTTTAATGTATATAAACTCCGAACCATGCATGCTTATTCCGAGTATCTTCAAACATATATTTATGAAAGGAATAAATTGACGGAAGGTGGAAAATTCGCAAATGATTACCGAATTCCTAAATGGGGACGATTTCTTCGTAAGTATTGGTTAGATGAGATTCCGATGTTAATTAATCTGGTCAAAGGAGATATTAAATTAATTGGAGTGAGACCTTTGAGCCAACAATATTACAATTTATATTCTCCTGAACTCCAAAAACTCAGAACTCAAGGAAAACCAGGGCTCTTTCCACCTTACTATGCAGACATGCCCAAAACACTAGAGGAAATCCAAGCCAGTGAAACCATTTATTTAAAGAAATATTTTCAACATCCTTACAGGACAAATTGGGTTTATTTTTGGAGAATTATTTATAATATTTTTTTTAGAAAGAAGAGATCAGCATAAATATTGTAACAACAAAATCGTAAGTTTTTCATTATGGACGAAAAATACTGGACAACGGTTATTAAACCTAGAAACCATCTATTCGAAATAAATTTTCGGGAAATTTGGCAATATCGGGATTTATTAAATATGTTTATTAAACGTGACATAATTACACAATATAAACAAACTATTTTAGGCCCTGCTTGGTTTTTTATTCAACCCATATTAACCACTGTTATGTATATGGTGGTTTTTGGAGGAATAGCCGGTATCAGTACTGATGGATTGCCTCAACCTTTATTTTATCTGGCCGGGATATGTATTTGGCAATATTTTTCGGAATGCTTGAATAAGACATCCAATACATTTACGTCAAATGCAGGTATTTTTGGGAAAGTGTATTTCCCTCGCTTGATTGTTCCACTTTCGAATGTTGTTTCTAATCTAGTCCGCTTTTTTATACAACTATCTTTATTTGTCATTGTCTACCTCTATTATATTATTTTTACTGATGTAAATATAGCTCCCAATAGCTATCTATTATTATTTCCGGTACTTATAATCATTTTGGCAGGTCTGGCATTGGGATTCGGAATTCTATTTTCATCATTGACCACTAAATACCGTGATTTAACATTTTTATTGTCTTTTTTCGTACAATTATGGATGTATGCGACTCCTGTTATTTATCCATTAAGTACTATAACTAATGAAAAATTAAGAACTTTCATGTTGTTAAATCCAGTCACCTCTATAGTAGAAACATTCAAATATGGAGCTCTAGGAGTAGGTTCCTTTAATTGGGAGAATTTAGCTTATAGTTTTATCTTTATGATTATTCTATTAGGATTGGGAATCGTTGTATTTAACCGTGTGCAACGTTCGTTTATGGATACTGTATGAAATGTAACAACAAAAAATTCCATAGACAACTTTAATGAAAATAAAATATTTTAATGAATAGTCCGGTATCAATTCGTGTTATTTTTGGATAAAAATGAGTATTGCCATTAAGTTTGAAAATATAAGTAAAGAATATCGGTTGGGATTAGTATCTACCCGTACTTTAAGGCATGACCTGAACCGTTGGTGGGCCATGAATGTTCGTGGGAAAGAAGATCCTTACCTGAAAATTGGCGAAACCAACAACCGTTCACAGAAAGGTTCCAGCGAATATATCTGGGCATTAAAAGATATTAATTTCGAAGTACAGCAAGGCGACATATTAGGTATTATTGGTAAAAACGGAGCAGGGAAATCTACCTTGCTAAAAATTTTGTCTAAGATTACCTCTCCCACGACAGGAAGTATCAAAGCTAACGGTCGGATAGCTTCATTGTTAGAAGTAGGCACAGGGTTTCATCCCGAACTAACCGGCCGAGACAACATCTATATGAACGGTTCTATTATGGGAATGAACAAACAGGAAATTACCCGAAAATTGGATGAAATTATTAACTTTGCAGGAGTAGAAAGATATATGGATACGCCCGTAAAACGCTATTCTTCCGGGATGGCTGTTCGTTTAGGATTTGCTGTAGCTGCACATTTGGATCCAGAAATCTTAGTAGTAGATGAAGTATTGGCTGTAGGCGATGCTGAATTTCAGAAAAAAGCCATTGGCAAAATGCAGGAAGTAAGTAAAGGGGAAGGTCGGACAATACTCTTTGTAAGCCATAATATGACAGCAGTCAAAAACCTATGCAAAACCGGCATTTTATTGAAAGACGGATCGGTTGATTTTGCAGGACAAATCAATGACGTTGCCGATTATTACCTAGCAGATGAAACGGTAAAAGGAATTGTTAACAATGAATGGCTTCTTGAAGATGCTCCCGGCTTGGAAAAAATCCGGGTAAAAAGTGCTTATGTTGAATATGAAGGGCAACAGCTCACTGTTAATACCCCTTTCAATATAGTTACCGAATTTTGGTGTATGGAAGAAGGTTTTCCGGTAAATGTAAGCATGCATTTATATGATGTAAATGGAGCCTGTGTCTTTAATATTTCAACCAGAAACCAACCATTAACAAAGGGACTGCATAAAGCAGTATTTCATATTCCGGCCAATTTGATGAATGATGGTATTTATTATGGAAACAATATGTTTGTATCTGATTCAAAAGCCTATTTCTATCATGAACACGCCCATTCATTTGAAATAGCAGAAGACCGAAAAGTTTCCGGTTGGCATGGAAAATGGATTGGTGCTGTCCGTCCAACCTTTATTCCAAATGACTACACTCTAATTTCACCTCTTTAGTCATGTACAAAAAGCCAATTACAGTCACCCAACCCTATCTTCCTCCATTGGAAGAATTTATCCCTTATTTGCAACAAATATTGGATAATAAATGGTTGACCAACAATGGCCCCTTACACCAGCAATTAGAAACAGAATTAGCTGAATATTTAGGAGTACAATATATTTCTTTGTTTTCAACCGGCATTAACGCAAAATTAAATGAAGTACAAGCAGCTTATGGTTTACTACAGCTAAAATATGTAGATAGTTTTATTCAAATGAGAAAGGAAATAACATATCTTTATAGAAAATTATTGAAAGATATTCCGGGAATTTCTTGTTTGAATGATATAGAAGGTGTAACGCATGCCTATCCTTATTTTCCAATTTTAATAAATGAGGAAAAATATGGAATGAGTAGGGATGCTTTATATGAAAGATTAAAAGAACACAATATTTTCTGTCGAAGGTATTTTTATCCTTTGATAAGCAATTTTGAACCATACAACAAATTACTTTCCGCTAAAAAGAATAACCTGCTTGTTGCAAGTAAGATTACACAACAAGTGCTTTGTTTGCCTATTTATTTAGAATTAGATGACAATACAATAACAAAGATTGTGAATTTGCTAAAAAAGGTAGCATAAAGGACAAAGAATATATGAAAACACATGTAGAAAATAGAAAAAAAGTTATAATCTTTGGAGATCTGCCATTAGCCACTAAAGTGGTTATGCATTTGCAAGAGTTAAACTATATTGATATTGTTGGTGTTGTGACTAATTCTGAAAAAGCAGTTGCTATTGATGCTTTTGATTGTGAATGTCTATATAATTATGCCATAACGAATAACATCAAGACATATACATTGGAAGAACTAGTATTTAATTTTAATAAAAAAGATTTTGATTTTGGATTATCTGTAAGATTTTCGAAGATATTAAATAGCCAAATATTAGCTCTGTTTCAGAAGGGAATATTAAATTTTCATGGTGGTCTATTACCAGAATATGGAGGTTTATATTCATCCTGTCATGAAATTTTACAAGGGAGTAAATTAGCTGGGGGAACTTTACATATGATTAATGATGAAAAAATTGATACAGGTGACATTGTCAGGAGATGCGAGTTTGAAATAATGCCAACTGACACCTCTGAATCTGTTTTTATCAAGACTCAAAGGGCCTTATATGATGGATTCTGTAATATCATTAATGATTTTTTTTATGAAAAAATGAAATTTATTCCACAATCAAATTATATAAATAAAGGGTTCATTTCACAATATTTCCATAAAAATAGTTTGGAAAAAGAATTGCAATTAGATGATGCTACAAAAAAGTTAATTTCCACACATGCCAGAGGATATGAATTCTCTAAACATGAAAGAGGATATATTGTTTATAATGGCCAAAAGATATATTTTACAACGAAAAACCTAGAAGGAATATTATAGACATAGGAGTTATATTGGATAAATAATAACTTTAGTATTCAAAGAATAAAATGAATCATTTCCCATTTCTAGAAACAGCAATAGAATTCCTTCCTAATTTAAGCCAAGAGTTAGGAGTAAATATCTATGTAAAAAGAGATGATGCTTTTCAACTGGCCGGAGGAGGCAATAAAGCTCGCAAACTACAATACATTTTATATAAGGCAATAAGAGAAAACTATAATGCAATTGTTACTGCCGGAGATCTCAATTCTAACCATAATAGAGCTACTGCAATGATGGGAGCTAAATTGGGAATGAAAGTAAAATTAATAGTTCACAATGATCATCCGGAAAATGAAATCTACTCAAAGAATATGTATATTTCTCGTCTATGTGGGGCCGAAGTCACCTATTGCACAAAAAATGATGTAGCCGTAACAATGGATCAATCTATAGAAAATTTTGTTGCAACAGGTTTCAAGCCATTTTATATATGGGGAGGCGGACATTCTTTAGAAGGCACATATGCTTATTATGATGCTACAAAACACATCTCAAGGCAATGCTTTGAAAAGTCCAAATTAGATTATGTTTTCTTTGCTAGTGGTACAGGCACCACTCATGCCGGAATACATGTTGGGATGAAACAGTTTTTTCCTGAAACAAAAGTATCTGGAATAAGTATTGCAAGACAAAAAGATAGAGGTACCATTGAAATACATAAATCAATTGTTGAATTAGAAAAATATTTAAATATAAACACTGTCACTAATATTAATTCTATTATATTTGATGATCAATTTATCTTGGGTGGCTATGAATCTTTTTCAGAAGAGCTCTTTTTATTAATAAAAAAAATAGCCCAAGAAGAAGGGGTATTACTGGATCCAACATATTCAGGCAAAGCTTTTTGGGGTATGATCAATCAAATTAAGGGTGGTTTAGTTCCTCAAAAAAGTAATGTCCTATTTTGGCATACAGGTGGAATATTTAACTTAATATCTAATCAACATTAAAATATGAATATTCTTCTTACTTCTGTTGGACGAAGGACTTATATGGTCGAATATTTTAGACAGGCATTACATGGTGAGGGATTAGTGTTTGCCTCAAATAGTATCCTTACGTATTCTTTACAACAAGCGGATAAACATGTAATAACGCCTCCTATTTATGACAAACAATACATTGAATTTCTGTTGAATTTTTGTATCAGCAATGAAATCAAAATTATCATTTCTCTTTTCGATATAGATTTACCCATATTATCAAAAAATAAAACTACATTTGAAAGAAACGGGATAACCGTTATAGTATCAGATGAAAAAGTAATAAAAATTTGTAATGACAAGTGGTTAACATATACATTTTTAAAGTCGATTGGAGTAAATTGTCCCCAAACCTATATCTCAATACCTGATGTTAAACAATATTTAAAGAATGGAAGCATTCATTTCCCGCTTTTCATAAAACCTCGTTGGGGTATGAGCTCTATGAGTATATATAAAGTAGATAATATGGAGGAATTAAATATGCTTTATAAAAAAATACATCATGAAATTTTTAATTCATATCTTAGTTATGAATCAGAACAAGATGAGGGTTCCTGTGTTTTGATCCAAGAAACAATACAGGGTCAAGAATATGGTTTAGACATATTAAATGATTTGGAGGGTAAGTATGTAACAACAATAGCAAAGCAAAAATTAGCAATGAGAGCTGGAGAAACTGATATTGCAGAAATCGTAGATAACACAAATTTTATAGATTTTGCTCAAAAAATATCTAATTCGTTAAACCATGTGGGAAATTTAGATGTAGATTGTTTTGTAACAGATAAGAACGAAATTGTAATCCTGGAAATGAATTGTCGTTTTGGAGGACAATATCCTTTCTCCCATATTGCAGGCACCAATTTTCCGGCTCAAATAATAACATGGATAAAAGGAGGGAAGACAAATCCTGACTTTTTACAAGCTACTGTTGGAATAAAAGGCTGCAAAGATTTAAAACCGGTTATTTTACAAAATGAATATTGAAGAGACACCACTTGTTAGCATCTCTTGTATAACATACAATCACGAATCATATATTCGTCAATGTTTAGATGGATTTATGATGCAAAAAACAAACTTTGCTTTTGAAATCTTAATTCATGATGATGCTTCAACGGATAAGACTGCAGATATTATCCGAGAATATGAGACAAAGTATCCCGAGATTATAAAACCCATATATCAAACAGTAAATCAGTATTCAAAAGGAATTAAAATCTCCATTACTTTTAATTTTCCTCGTGCAAAAGGTAAATATATTGCTTTGTGTGAAGGCGATGATTATTGGACAGATCCACATAAACTTCAAAGGCAAGTGGATTTTTTGGAAGCAAATTCTGATTTCGGATTGGTACATACAAACTTTGTAGCATATAATCAAAAAGAAGACACATATCGGGAAATAACGTTTAAACGAGATACTGGCAATGTTTTTGATAAGTTTTTAGAAACAAACCAAGTGGGAGCATTAACCGTTTTATTTCGCAAAGAGATTCTTGCCCCAGTATATCAAGAAGAGTTTATTAAAAAAAGATTCTTGATGGGAGATTACCCCATGTGGTTATATATAGCTCGGTTCTATAAAATTGGATATATAGATGAAGAAACCGCTGTTTATCGTGTTTTACCAGAGAGTATGTCTAATACTCAAAATAAAATTAAGGCAGCATACTTTAAAAGTTCTGTTTTGGAAATAAGAGCTTATTTTGCAAAACAATATGGCAACATAAATTTAATACTAGATGATTTATTAAACCAATATAAACATCAATTGAAATTTGGTTTCGACCATAAACAAAAAACAATGGTTATAGAGTCGTATTATTTTCTAAAAACTTATAATACATGTAGTAATAATTGCTTTTTATACTACATTGGAGCTAAATATAACTTATATACTTTATCTAAGTTTATTTTAAAACTAAAAAAGAAGATCAGGTGATGAGCTCAAAACCTCAAATATCTGTTATTGTTCCTTGTTACAAGCAAGCTCAGTTTTTAGATGAATGTTTAGAGTCTGTTTTAAATCAGGAGTATCAAAATTGGGATTGCCTTATTGTAAACGACGGCTCACCAGATAATACCG
>JAVBMM010000142.1:0-37314 GCA_031552425.1 Bacteroidales bacterium
ACGAAACGATTGGCTCTACAGTACAATCCGGCAACCATTGCTTTATTGGGAGCTATTCTCGAAACACTTAATCCAGAAGAAAACACGGTTGCTTTATACAAAAAGCTTAATCCAATAACCGTTTACAAACTCAATATCTCATTTGAAGTATTACCAACCCAAAAGAAATGGAATATACGACGATAATGTGACCGATGATAATCGCTTTATCTGTATCGCATTTGTACCATAAAACCATAACTAACTAATATTCAGTAGTCATTTCTTTTGAAGAAGTAAAATAATCCTAGTAAACTAGTTTTCGTTCACCGTTCACGGCTTGCTTTGCAAGCTTCACAGTTGTGAAGCAACCTAACGTGAACGAGTGAACATTCGGTTGGAATTCCGCAATAAAATGTGATTCTCGGTACTTATATTTGTAGCCTCAATTATGTCATACAGTTGTTTGCCGGTAAGGAAGCCGGAAGAATCCAAATAAAAATACATAAACCCGTCACTTTGCGGTAATTTCAAGATATATTAACTTATGAGAAAAAAGGCTTGGAAATATTTCCAAGCCTTTTTTCTATCCTTTTCCTGCTGTTTTTATACGAGGAAACCTCCTTTTTTAAAAAATATAGTAGGACTGTAGAAGCATTATAGTCCTACTGTAAGAATCTTGCAGTCCTATTGCAAGACACCTACAGCCCTACTATATAAAATCATCTCGCATTAAATGCTGTTTACCTACTCATTTTCTCGAGTTCTATTTTATCTCCTACCACCCAAACCAAGTCTCCAAGCTCAAAAATGACTGAATGATGAGGATTCATAATAGAACCATTGTTTCGTTCTATTCCAACAATTAAACAATTATGTCTTTTTCCAATCTCAGATTCTCCAATACTTAATCCCATATATGGAAAATGTTCATCGATAGTAAATGATTGTAAACTGGCTTCTTTATTAGAATCCTCAAAGGAATCTGCATTATTTTCAGACTCAATTCTTTCGGCAAACAGCTGAATTTGCTCATCAGTACCAACTACAGCTATTTTATCTTGAGGATATATATATTCAGAACTACCAGGTATATAAACATGGCTGTTCCCTCGTGTTATTTTAACAACATTAACTCCATAATTATTCCTGAAATCAAGTTCTTTAAGCGTTTTTCCAATAGAAGGAGAATTAGGAGAAACCGTCATTGTGGTGATATGAATGTTTTTATTATTTAATTGACTTGCAAAAGACATTTTTAACGGATGTTTCTCTCTTTCAGCGTCTTCACGCAAATTAAGATTCGATAAAAAATTACTTTCTAATCTAGTATACTGATTAAGATCTCTTCTGAAAATCAAAATAATTGCCAAAACTGCTAAGGCAATGATAATTCCCCAAATATAGCCAAAATCAAAAAGTCGGATCAACACAAAAGTAACACTGAAAATGGCAATAAAAACCCGGAAAAGGACTAAAAAGATCAATCCTCCCCGATTATATTTGTTATCTTTCCATAATTTCATAACTAATTCGGGAGAATTTGTCTTATTTGAAATTAAAGCGATCAGGAAAGGAGACATGCATAGCAATGTAAGAACAGCAGATAAAATAGTCCCCCACTCTTCTGATATCTCATTCATACAAAATGGTGTAAGAAACTTCAAGGAAAACAAAATAATAGCAACTAGTAAAACAATATATATAATCATTTTACCGGTATAATTTCTGACTAATGTTTTCCATTCATTTTCATGGTTAATAGTTCTGGAACCGGAAGTATAGCGATTTATAAATGCAATCGTTTCATCAGGTAACACTCTATATAACCAATTGGCAAAAGGCTCCGACAAACGGATGAAATAAGGAGTTGTAAAAGTAGTAATAACAGAAACCGCCACAATAATCGGATAAACGATATTATTGATCACCCCAAGGGCGATCCCCAGTCCGGCAATAATAAAAGCAAATTCTCCGATTTGAGCCAAACTGAAACCTGATTGAATGGAAGTTTTCAATGTTTGTCCGGAAATCAACACTCCGAAAGAAGAGAAAAAAGCTTTTCCAAAAATAGTAACTAATGTTATTAAAATAACGGGAAAAGCATATTCAATCAAAATAGACGGATCTACCAACATTCCTACAGAAACAAAAAATATGGCACCAAATAAATCTTTCACCGGTTTGATGATATGTTCAATATGTTCGGCCTCAATTGTTTCTGCTAAGATAGAACCCATAACGAACGCTCCCAAAGCAGCAGAAAATCCAACAGTCGTAGATATTACTACCATTCCTAAACATAACCCTAAAGAGATAATCAACAATGTTTCATCATTCATCAACTTTTTTGCCTTTTTGAAAAATATAGGCAATACGTATATGCCAATTAAAAACCAGAAAATAAGGAAAAAAGCAACTTTCAATATACTACCAATCATGGCCTCTCCTGCAAAATCATGAGTAACAGCCACGGTTGACAAAAGTACCATCATTAAAATAGCAACCAAATCTTCAACGACCAATGTTCCGAACACGATCCGGGTAAACTTCTGGTTACGCAATTCCAAATCATTAAAAGCTTTTATAATAATAGTGGTAGAAGACATTGAAAGCATTCCTCCAAGAAATATACTATCCATTGAAGACCATCCTAATAAAATACCAACAATATAACCAATTATCAGCATAGAAATCACCTCTACGGTAGCTGTAATAAATGCAGTTCCTCCTACATTCATCAGTTTTTTAAAACTAAACTCCAATCCCAATGCAAAAAGCAAAAAAACAACTCCCATTTCTGCCCAAATATTAATACTTTTGGTATCAACTACAGTTGGAAAAATATCAACATAAGGACCAGCTAAAAGCCCGGCAACAATATAACCTAATACTAAAGGCTGTTTTAACCATTTGAAAATAAGAGTGATAATTCCGGCTGAAATTAAAATAAGAGCCAAATCTGTTATTAAAACGGGTAAATGCGACATGGATATATTTATTTTTATCTCACAAAAATAAGAAAAAATGCTCGTAATTCCCATACCAATAGTTCTGCATTTCACACATGTTATCTTTATCTTGAAGTATATGGTTGCATCTTATAATTTGAACAATCAGTAATTTTATCATATGCTTTGTTTACAGAGTTAAACACAGTAAGTTGAATGATAAGTAAAAAGAACAAAAAACAGAAAAAATCTCTATTTATTTTTTATCTTTGTAATCTTAATTTTTGGATATTTATACTTCAATTAAATTAAACAACTATGCAAACAATAGACAAATTCAATTTTTCCGGAAAAAAAGTATTTGTAAGGGTAGATTTTAATGTACCATTGGATGAAAACTTTAACATTACCGATGATACTCGCATTCGTGCTGCCATGCCTACGTTAAAGAAAATTATCTCCGACGGAGGAAGTATTATCATAGGCTCTCATTTAGGGCGTCCTAAAGGTGTAGCTTCAGACAAATATTCTTTGAAACACATTTTATCTCACGTTTCAAAGACATTAGGAATTGATGTGCAATTTGCGGATGATTGTATAGGAGAACAAACAAAAGCCAAAGTTGCCGCCTTAAAACCAGGAGAAGCTTTATTGCTAGAGAATCTTCGTTTTCACGCTGAAGAAGAAGGAAAACCTTACGGATTACCAGAAGATGTATCAAAAGAAGAAAAAGCTGCTGCTAAGAAGGTGATAAAAGAAAAACAAAAAGAATTTACAAAAACATTAGCTTCATATGCAAATGTATATGTCAATGATGCTTTTGGAACTGCACATCGTGCACATGCATCAACAGCTTTAATTGCTGATTACTTTGATACCGATCATAAATTATTTGGTTTCCTGATGCAAAAAGAAATAGATGCTGTAGAAAAAGTAATGAAAAATACTATCCGCCCATTTACAGCTATCATGGGAGGTTCTAAAGTTTCTTCTAAAATAGAAATCATTGAAAACTTATTAGATAAAGTGGATAATCTGATCATCACCGGAGGTATGACTTATACATTCACCAAAGCATTAGGTGGAAAAATTGGTAATTCCATTTGCGAAGATGATAAATTAGATTTGGCTTTGGAGTTATTGGAAAAAGGGAAAACTAATCATGTAAATATTGTATTGGCTGTAGATGCCAAGATTGCAGATAATTTCAGCAATGATGCTAATACTAAATTTGTTAACGTCGATGAAATTCCAGATGGATGGCAAGGTTTAGACATAGGTAAAGAAACCGAAAAAATCTTTGCCGATGTAATCAAAAAATCAAAAACCATTTTATGGAACGGACCAACCGGAGTATTTGAATTTGAAAATTTTACAGATGGTTCCCGTTCTGTAGGAAATGCAATTGTTGAAGCAACTAAAAATGGAGCATATTCCTTAGTTGGAGGAGGAGATTCTGTTGCTTGTGTTAACAAATTCGGCATTGCAGATAAAGTTTCTTACGTTTCAACCGGAGGAGGTGCATTATTAGAATTTATTGAAGGAATAGAACTTCCCGGAATCAAGGCAATCAGAGGTTATTAAAAACAAATAGACTCTAAAAAAGAAAGAGTGAAGAAATTAATTCATAATCGAAATATTTCTTCACTCTTTCTTTTTTTATTACCTAGAAAATTTCTACGAATCTTCTTTAGGAGCAGGTTTTACAAACATAGAACTTAATTCCCATAAGAAGTATAGCGGAAAAAATACTACAGATAATGTGAAAGGATCGCTTGATGGAGTAATAACAGCGGCTGCAATCAATAATCCCACAATGGCATATCTCCTATATTTTTTAAAGAAACTTCTATTTAACAAACCTAATTTTGACAATAACCAAGACACTAAAGGCAATTCAAAAACAATTCCCATGACAAAAACCAACATCAAAAAGTTATTCATATAAGAATCTAAGGATATCTGATTAGAAATACTTTCACTCAATTGATAAGTTGCCAAAAATCGAAGCGTCATTGGAAAAACCAAAGAATAACCAATAAGACAACCTATAAAAAACATAACGGTTCCAAACAGAAAGACCCAACGCATATTCTTCTTTTCATATTCGTATAACGCAGGGCTAATAAACCTCCAGATTTCAAAAAGTAAATAAGGAAAAGTCAATAATAATGCCAACCAAAAGGAAGCAGACATGTGTGTAAAGAACTGTGAAGCCAATTTAATATTGATAACATTTACATGAAACTGATCATCACAAAAATCGGGTAAAATGGAAGAATACGAACTGATTTTGCACATATATTTGTACAAAAAGAAATCCGAATAACAAGGAGCCATAATCACTCGGTCAAACAATGTGGGCATAAATGCAAAGCCGACTATTGCAAAGACTATCAGTGCAATAATCGACCTTAATAATGTCCAACGAAGTTCTTCCAGATGATCCCAGAAAGACATTTCATTAGATTCGTTCGATGCCATAAATCTTATTTAGTTTCAGTATCGTCGTCTTTCTTGATATCGTCTTCGATTCCTTTAACACCCTCCTTGAAACTTTTAATTCCTTTTCCGACACCTTTCATCAATTCAGGAATTTTCTTTCCTCCAAAAAGAAGCAATACCACCACTACAATAATAATCAATTCCGGTGTTCCCAAATTTCCTAAAAATAATAATTCATTCATATTTTTTGTGTTTTTTAGAGCACACAAAGATATACAATAATATTTAATACTTATAACTAAAAAATGCTTTTTTAGAAACAACAAAAGAAATTATTATTTTTTTGATTTTTGATTTATTTGTACCTTTGCAAGCTAATTTTTTAACAACTGATTATGAATGCATTTGTATTTCCCGGACAGGGAGCTCAATTTGTAGGAATGGGAAAAGATTTATACGAAAACTATCCCATAGCTAAAGAAATATTTGAAAAAGCAAACGAAATATTAGGCTTTTGTATTACAGATCTAATGTTCGCCGGAACTGATGAAGATCTAAAACAAACAAAAGTCACACAACCTGCCATTTTTCTTCATTCTGTTATCTTAGCCAAAGTGATGGGAGAAAAATTTAATCCGGATATGGTTGCCGGACATTCACTGGGTGAATTTTCTGCTTTGGTTGCGGCAAATGCATTATCTTTTGAAGATGGATTAAAACTTGTTTATGCGCGTGCTTTAGCTATGCAAAAAGCTTGCGAAGCAACCCCTTCTACAATGGCTGCCGTTTTAAATTTACCAGATCAAAAAGTAGAAGAAATCTGTGCTGGTATCAATGATATAGTAGTTCCCGCCAATTATAACTGCCCCGGACAAATTGTAATCTCCGGAACCGAATCTGGAATAGATGCTGCTTGTGAACAGTTACTAGCTGCAGGAGCTAAAAGAGCATTAAAACTAAAAGTAGGGGGTGCTTTTCATTCTCCATTGATGGAACCAGCCAGAACGGAACTAGCAGAAGCTATCAATAAAACATCTTTCTCCTCTCCTATTTGTCCCATATACCAAAATGTATCTACTATTGGAGAAACTAATCCGGAAACTATCAAGAAAAACTTGATTTCACAACTTACAGCTCCGGTAAAATGGACACAATCTGTGCAACACATGATTGAAGATGGTGCTAAATCTTTTACAGAAGTTGGCCCTGGGAATGTACTACAAGGTCTAATAAAAAAAATCAACAATGAAATAGAAACATTCCAAGGGACAGTATAAAGACACATAAATTATTTTTAAAACAAAAAATCCCAACCAATTCAATAGTTGGGATTTTTTTGATCTATACTAAAGATGATAATTACATAGTTATTAATTCACTTTCGGAGATACAAGAAATTTCTTTTCTACGTATAACTTCAAGTGCAGCATCAGGATCATTAACCTTTAGAATAAGCACTCCTTTCTCCTCGTTGGAAAAACAATACATGTATTCTATACTAATACCAGCTTGAGAAAAACTCTCAATAGTTTGAGCAAAACTCCCTGCTTTCGCTCCTGTAGTAATTGCAAAAACTTCTGTAAGATTAGCACTGATTTTATTATTTTTCAGAATTTGATACGTTCGATGAGGATCCGTAGTAATCAAACGTAAAATTCCAAATTCAGAGGTATCTGAGACTGTTGCAGTAATAATACGAATGTCTTCCTTAGCTATTAAAGATAAAATTTCATTCAATCGTCCGAACTTATTTTCAAGAAATATAGATATTTGGTGAATTGTCATATAAAACCGAATATTAAATGTTAATAAAATATAATATTTAACTCGTCTTTAGCATTAAAACTTACGTAGATCTTTGACACGCACAGCTTTTCCTTCTGATTGAGGTAATGAATCTTTTTCTACCAACTTAAGTTTCGGAGTAATCAATATTTCATCCCGTAATTGAGCAGTGACTGTTTTTGCTAATTGCTGCAACTGAGCGTAATCATCTGTAAAAAGACCGCTTAATTCAACTTCGATTAACATTTCATCTCCATACTCCAAAGTTTCTAATGTGATGAGATAATTACTACCCAACTCTTTGAATTGCATCAAAATTTTCTCTACCTGAATAGGGAAAATATTCACTCCTTTGAGGATGATCATATCATCACTACGTCCTTTTAACCTGTCAATACGGCGATGAGTGCGCCCACAGGGACAATTTCCCAAAAGAAAACGAGTCAAATCCCTTGTTCTATAACGCAACAATGGCATAGCATCCCGTTTTAACGTAGTTAACACCAATTCTCCCGTTTCTCCTTCAGCCACAGGTTGTAAAGTTTCCGGATCTATAATTTCTACGATGACATAATCTTCCCAAATATGAAGCCCATTTTGCTCTTTACATTCAAAAGCAACTCCAGGACCGTTCATCTCAGACATTCCAAAACAATTATAGGCTTTTACTCCAAGCAATTGTTCTATACGTTTACGTTGTTCTTCCGAATGAGGTTCTGCTCCAATCAACAAAGTAGTTAATTTTGTATCTTTTTTCGGATCAAATCCCATAGAATAAAAAACTTCAGCCAAACGCGTAGCATAACTGGGAATTGCATGAATAGCAGTCGTCCCAAAATCCCGAATAAACTTTACCTGCCGATGACTGTTTCCTGCTGCAGCGGGAACAGTTAATGCTCCCAACTTTTCCGCACCATATTGAAAGCCCAGACCGCCGGTAAACATGCCATATCCTGAAGTGTTTTGAAAAACATCCGTATTGCGCAAACCCACCATATACATACAACGAGCTACTTGATTTGCCCATTCGTCCAGATCTTTTTGCGAATGTAATACCACTGTCGGATTTCCAGTAGTTCCACTGGAAGAATGTAACCTCACACATTCCTCTAAAGAAATGGCTGCAAAACCAAAAGGATAATATTCCCGCAAATCATCTTTAGTAGTGAAAGGAATTTTTCTCAAGTCATCCAAAGAATGGATATCTTCGGAAGAAACTCCTTTTTCTTTCAATACTTTACTATAAAATGGAGATTTTTTTGCGTGTTCAAGCACTTCTTTCAGTTTACCCAATTGAAATGCCTCCAATTGGTCACGCCCCATGGTTTCTATTTCTTTTTCCCAGTACATCATTTATTCTTTGGGGGTTAATGCTTTTAATTTTGCATCTGCTTCTTCATATTGTTTTCCCATTCCAAGGTTATAATAGATCCCTTTAAGAGCAACTAAATATTCTTTTTCATTGGGATTTAATTGATGGGCTTTTTCAAAATAAGGCATTGCTTCTTTAAACTTGGCATTAGAAATAGCTAATGCTTCTGCATATTTCTTATTATCAGAAATATCATTAGCTACAGCCCTAAGTTCTACTCCTTTATTAAAATAAATACGTCCGATATTTGCTTGGATTTCTGCAGATTCCGGATTCAAAGACATAGCCTTATCAAAATATTCTTTTGCTTTTGCTGACTCTTTTTTCTCTTCATAAATACTTCCCATCACGTTATACAATTGTGCGTTATTGGGATTTTGAGCTATTGCTTTATTCAAATATTCTATAGCTTCATCTTTTTTATTAGTGAAAATATACTGATTGATCAAATTCAACAAAAAATAAGAATCCTCAGGATATTTACCGATACCATCTTTCAACACTGACATAAAATTCACTGTATCTTTAAGAAGTTTATAACTATCAGCCAAATACTTATACATTTCTTTTGAGTTATAAACATTCTTCATTTCATTGTATATGCCAATTGCTTTTTGATAATCTTTCATATAAAAAGCTGAATTTCCTGCATAATATTTATATTTCAAATAATTAGTATCTGTCTTTGAAATCAAAGGATCATCTTCAAACATTTTCAAATCCGGAGTGATAACATATTGATGAAAAAACTCATAAGCCTGTTTATAATCTTTGGCATTATAATAATAAACACCTCCACTGGTCAAATAAGGATAATTAGCACGCAAAATTGCTTTTATATTCTTTCTGAATTTAGGCTTTGCTTTCCCCTTTGCATCCGGCATTTGATCCAACTCATCAGCCTTCTCCAAATATGGCAGTACTTTAAGCAAAGCAGTATACATTACTTTCTCATTCGGTTTTTTTCTAATGACTATTTTTTTATTTTCGTCATCAAATTGTTTGTCTTCAATCCAACCGGCAGTATACCAAGTTTCTGCTAGATCTTTGGTTTCAGGATCTTTCATTGCAGCTTGAATTAAATTTCTTGCTTCTTTAAAGTTAGGCTTATCTGCATTAGCCTCACTTTTTGCATCTTTGATTGCTTTCTTTTGCCCAAAAGAAAAACCTGCAATCATACACATCACAATCGTTAATACTAATTGTTTTTTCATTGTTATTAAATTTTAATCATTTAATCATTAAACTTCTGTTGATAATTCAGCATTTTCTTCATTGCCTGATTCCTTATCCTCAGAAATATCTGACATTACTTTACATACCGATGCTATTACATCGTTTCTTTTCTCCAAATTAATCAACCGGACTCCTTGTGTTGCCCTACCCATTACCCTGATATCCGATACTTTCTGGCGAAGGGTAATTCCTGAACGGTTAATAATCATCAAATCATTTTCATCTGTAACCGATTTGATAGACACCAATTTTCCTGTTTTTTCAGTAATATTGATCGTTTTAACTCCTTTACCTCCACGATTGGTAATACGATAATCCTCAATAAATGAACGTTTTCCATATCCTTGTTCTGATACAACCATAATGGTTTCCTTTTGAGGATCTTTAATACAGATCATTCCTACTACTTCATCATTAGCATTTTCGTCCAAGGTCATGCCTTTTACTCCGGTAGCAGTTCTTCCCATTACTCGAACAACACTTTCATGGAAACGGATAGCACGTCCGTTTCTATTGGCAATAATGATATGATTATCTCCATTGGTCATTCTTACATCTATCACCTCGTCATCTTCACGAATAGTAATTGCATTTACTCCATTTTGACGAGGACGGGAATAAGCTTCTAACAAAGTTTTCTTAATTACTCCTTTTTTTGTACAGAACAATAAATAATGAGAATTAATAAATTCTGTATCAGTAGTTAAATTTTTAACACGAACAAAAGCTGTCACTTTGTCATCCGAATTAATATTCAGCAAATTCTGAATTGCACGACCTTTACTGTTTTTTGTTCCTTCTGGAATTTCAAATACTTTCAACCAATAACATTTTCCTTTTTGAGTAAAGAATAACATAGTGGCGTGCATACTGGCCGGATAAATATATTCTACAAAATCTTCATCCCGGGTATCGGAACCTTTAGCTCCAACTCCTCCTCTGCCTTGTGCCCTAAACTCTGTTAATGGTGTACGTTTGATATAACCCATGTGAGAAACGGTAATAATCATCTCATCATCAGCATAAAAATCTTCCGGATTGAGTTCTTCTGAAGCATATATGATTTCAGTTCGTCTCTCGTCTCCATATTTGTCACGTACTTCTATCAATTCTTCCTTGATAATTTCCATCCGGCGATCTTCGTTCGCAAGGATTTCTTTCAAGTCTTCTATCAATTTACAGATTTTTTCATATTCTGCACGAAGTTTATCTTGTTCAAGTCCGGTCAACTGACGCAAGCGCATCTCTACTATAGCCCTTGACTGAATTTCCGACAATTCAAAACGTTTCATCAAACGTTCAATAGCTTCATTCGGACTACTTGACGAACGAATAATGGCAATCACTTCATCGATATTATCGGAAGCAATAATAAGTCCTTCCAAAATATGTGCTTGCTCTTCAGCCTTTTGCAAATCAAATTTTGTTCTGCGAATAACCACCTCATGACGATGTTCCACAAAATACTGAATCATATCCTTAAGATTCAACATTTTAGGACGGCCTTTCACCAAAGCAATGTTATTTACGCTAAACGAAGATTGTAATGCAGTAAACTTATATAACTTATTAAGGACCACACCTGCATTTGCATCTTTTTTCACATCAACCACAACACGCATTCCCTGGCGATCACTTTCGTCGTTGACATTAGATATACCATCCAATTTCTTCTCATCCACCAAATCTGCGATATGCTTAATAAGTTCCGCTTTATTTACCAGGTAAGGTATTTCCGTGATTATTATCTTTTCTCTATTTCCTTCAACTTCAATCTCCGCACGACCACGAATCACAACCCTTCCGCGTCCTGTTTCAAAAGCTGCTTTAACACCTGCATAGCCATAAATGTAACCTCCGGTAGGAAAGTCAGGAGCTTTGACATGTTCCATCAAGGTCTCTATATCGACTTCTCCTCTCGCTTCAACATACGCTACAGTAGCATTAACTACTTCACTCAAATTATGCGGAGGCATATTAGTAGCCATCCCTACGGCTATTCCGGAAGCTCCATTAATTAACAGGTTAGGTATACGAGTCGGCAAAACAGTTGGTTCTTTCAAGGTATCATCAAAGTTCAATTGAAAATCAACTGTATCTTTGTCAATATCTCTCAACATTTCTTCTGCCAATTTATTCAAACGAGCTTCAGTATAACGCATGGCAGCAGGACTGTCTCCATCCACCGAGCCATAGTTACCTTGCCCATCCACTAAAGGATAACGCAACGACCAGGGCTGTGCCATACGCACCATTGCATAATACACCGATGAATCTCCATGCGGATGATATTTACCCAATACATCTCCTACGATACGGGCTGACTTTTTGTACGGTTTATCTGAATTATTCCCTAACTCATTCATTCCAAATAACACACGACGGTGCACCGGTTTGAATCCATCCCTGACATCAGGTAACGCACGAGAAACAATCACCGACATTGAATAATCAATGTAGGCCGATTTCATTTCCTCTTCAATATTAATCTTAATGATTCTGTCTTCAGCCATTTATCTATTTTTGCTTGATTTATTAGTTTTGTGAAAAATTGCACTAAGTTACTACTTTTTGTTGGATTATGAAAATTTTTTACGAAAGTTTTTATAGAATCCACCCCTATTGACAGCTTAAAATAGATACATAAATTTGGCATACTATTTGAGACTTTGGTTATAATAATTATATTTGCATATCATTCAACAAAACATGAATTTCGTCATGAAAAAAAATTTTTCGACAAACGTAAAAGAAATTATCAATTACAGCCGAGAAGAAGCCGGAAGACTACATAATAGCCACGTAGGTATTGAACATTTGTTATTAGGGTTATTACGAAATAATAATTGTTTAGCTACAGAACTTATTCGTTATTTAGGAGCTAATCCTACTGACATTAAATTCGATATTGAAAATGCTATTCGTTCTGATGAATCTTCATACAGTTCCGATATAAATATTGTAATAGATAAAAATATTGAAAAGGTACTAAGACTAAGTTTATTAGAATCTCTAAATCTTCAAAACGAACAAACAGACACAGAACATTTATTGTTAGGAATTTTGAAAGAAGAAAAAAGTATAGCCGCACAAACACTAAAACAACATGGTGTTGATTATCAAAGTATTTATCAAATACTGAGTGATAAAACGTTACCGGATACTACTTCTTCTCCGCAATTTGGCCCAGGATTCACTGATGATGAAGAAGAGGAAGAAGAATTTTCCCAGAAAAAAGAATCTAAAGGTAAACAAGGACAGCAACGTGCTACCGGAGATACACCTGTTTTGGATAATTTCGGTACAGACATAACCCGGGCAGCCGAAGAGAATAAACTGGATCCGATTGTAGGAAGAGAAAAAGAAATTGAGCGATTAGCTCAAATATTAAGCCGCAGAAAAAAAAATAATCCTGTATTAATCGGAGAACCCGGAGTTGGAAAATCTGCCATTGTAGAAGGATTAGCCCTCCGGATAATTCAAAAGAAAGTTTCCCGTGTATTATTCGATAAAAGAGTTATCAACCTAGACATGGCTTCCATTGTTGCTGGTACCAAATACCGGGGACAATTTGAAGAACGTATAAAAGCTATTTTGAATGAGTTGGCAAAAAACCCCAATATTATCCTCTTTATAGATGAAATACATACAATTGTAGGAGCAGGTGGTGCCGCCGGTTCCATGGATGCAGCCAATATGCTGAAACCAGCTTTAGCCAGAGGTGAAATTCAATGTATTGGTGCAACAACTTTAGATGAATACAGAAAAAATATTGAAAAAGATGGTGCTCTAGAACGTCGTTTTCAAAAAGTGATCATAGATCCTACAACAGCAGAAGAAACGTTACAAATTCTTCAGAACATCAAACCAAAATATGAAGATCATCACAATGTCAGATACACAGATGATGCTTTAGAAGCATGTGTCAAATTGACAGAAAGATATATCAGTGACCGTAATTTTCCTGATAAAGCAATCGATGCATTGGATGAATCCGGATCTCGAGTACACATTACAAATATTGTTGTGCCCAAAAGCATTGAAGATTTGGAAGCTGCCATAGAAGAAACCCGTAAATTAAAACTGGAAGCGGTAAAATCTCAAAACTTTGAATTAGCTGCCAGTTATCGGGACAAAGAAAGAAAAGAACTTTTACAATTAGATGCTGCCAAAATCAAATGGGAAGAAGATCTGCAACATAACAGGCAAATAGTAGATGAAGAAAAAGTAGCGGAAGTAGTTGCCATGATGTCAGGTGTACCTGTACAAAGAATTGCCAAAGCAGAAAATCAAAAGTTACTGGAAATGAAAGACCAGTTGAAAACTAAGATTATCGGACAAGATGAAGCTGTTGATAAAATAGTAAAAGCTATTCAACGAAACCGGGTAGGATTGAAAGATCCGAATAAGCCCATTGGAACATTTATGTTTCTTGGCCCCACAGGAGTCGGGAAAACTCACTTAGCTAAAGTTTTAGCAGAATTTTTATTTGATTCATCAGATGCCCTGATCCGCATCGACATGAGTGAATACATGGAAAAATTTACAGTTTCCAGGTTAATTGGAGCTCCTCCGGGATATGTAGGATATGAAGAAGGTGGACAATTAACAGAAAAAGTTCGTCGCAAACCATATGCTGTAGTGTTGCTTGATGAAATAGAAAAAGCTCATCCTGATGTATTCAATCTTCTTTTACAAGTGTTAGATGAAGGTAGATTAACGGACAGTTTAGGAAGAAGAATTGATTTTAAAAATACATTACTGATCATGACTTCCAACATCGGAACCCGTCAGTTAAAAGATTTCGGGAAAGGTGTCGGATTTTCCACTCCTTCTTCAATAGAAGAAGACAAAGAATTTTCCCGTGGAATAATTCAAAAAGCATTACACCGAGCTTTTGCTCCAGAATTTTTGAATCGCGTGGACGACATTGTTATGTTCGATCAATTAGAAAAAGAATCTATTTACAAAATTATAGATTTGGAATTAAAAGGCTTTTATAAACGTGTTGAGAATCTTGGTTATAAACTAATTATCACTGATGATGCAAAAGAATTTATTGCATCAAAAGGATATGATGTTCAATATGGTGCACGTCCGTTAAAAAGAGCTATTCAAAAATATTTGGAAGACGAACTAGCAGAATTGATCATACAAGCCACTGTTAGCGAAGGAGATACAATCACTGTAGATTTTGATAAAGAAAATAGCAAAATTGTATCTAAAATAGAAAAGAAAGTTCCTGTAAAATAAATGGGATATTATCCCATTCTTAGAAGATAATAACAAAACATTAAAGCTGGGGCCGCTAAGATAACACTATCTAAGCGGTCCAATATCCCTCCATGCCCGGGAATCATATTACCGGAATCTTTTACTCCAATTGTCCTTTTCAACAAAGACTCCACCAAGTCGCCCCAAGTCGCAAAAACAACCGTCACTATCGACATGCAAACCCAGGAAACAAGGGAAATATCATTAATATAATATGCAAAAACAAATGAAGATGCTATAGAGAAAATAGCTCCTCCCCAAAATCCTTCCCATGATTTTTTTGGAGATATCCTTTCAAAAAGCCTATGTTTGCCAAAAGTAATTCCAACTACGTACGCTCCTGTATCATTAATCCAAATAAAAATAAAAAGGGCTAATAACAATACCGGAGAATAAATAACTACACCCAACTTATCCGGCATGAAACATAACATATTCAAAGTGGAAAAAGGTATCACAATATATACCTGTCCCAAAAATGAATATGCCCAATTATGTATCGGATTTTTCTTTTTTAGATATAGTTCTAAAACAAAAATACCTACAATATAAAGTATATAGGGTATTGATAATAAAGTAAATGGAATTTGAAGAGAGTGAGAAAAAAAAGCCGATAAAAAGAAATATAAACCTGCCGAACAATTAATCAAAAAACGAACTGAAACTCCTTCTATTTGATTAACAAGGCTATAGAATTCATACAAACACAAAAGAAGCATTATCCCAAATACAGCTACAAAAGCATACGGGCCGAAAAAGATTCCGAATAGAATAACTGCAATGAATATAATTCCAGACAATGTTCTCAACAATAAATTTTTCATTCTTCTTGTTGATCTATTTCAGCAACTGTATCTGCCTCAGACTCTCCTTTTTCTTCTTTTTTCTCTTGTTGTTCGAAAATTTCCTGAGAACGTGAACGCCATTTACGTTTACCGAAGATAGTTTCCAAATCATCTGAATAAATTACTTCTTTTTCTAATAAAAGATTATATAACTTATGATGACCTTCTTCATTCTCTTTCAAAATTCTTTTTGCCCGTTCATATTGTTCATTAATAAATCTCTTAACTTCTTCATCAATCATACGGGCTGTATCGTCACTATATGGTTTAGTAAATCCCCAATCTTGTCCTGTAGAATCATAATAATTCAGATTAGGCAATTTTTCACTCATTCCAAAATAAGTAACCATAGCAACAGATTGTTTTGTTACCCGTTCCAGATCGTTTGCTGCTCCAGTGGATATTTTTCCGGTAAAAATTTCTTCTGCAGCACGTCCTCCAAGAGTAGCACACATTTCATCTAAAAGCTGTTCAGATGTTGTGATTTGTCTTTCTTCAGGAAGATACCAAGCAGCACCCAATGCTTTTCCCCGTGGCACAATTGTTACTTTCACCAAAGGATTTGCATGTTCCAGCATCCAGCTCAATGTTGCATGCCCAGCCTCATGAATAGCTATAGTTCGACGTTCTTCCGCTGTAGTAATTTTAGATTTTTTCTCCAATCCACCTACAATTCTGTCTACCGCATTCATGAAATCTTCTCTCTGAACAAACCCTTTATTGTTCCTGGCGGCGATCAAAGCGGCTTCATTACATACATTGGCAATATCTGCACCTGAAAAGCCAGGAGTCTGCCTTGCCAAAAAATCTGTATCCACAGAATCGTCTATTTTTATATTACGCAAATGCACAATAAAAATTTCTTTGCGATCATTCAATTCCGGTAAATCCACATTGATTTGGCGATCAAACCTTCCTGCTCTCAACAAAGCTTTATCCAAAATATCCGCACGGTTTGTAGCAGCCAGAATTATAACTCCGCTGTTAGAGCCAAAACCATCCATTTCCGTCAGTAATTGATTAAGCGTACTTTCACGCTCATCATTTGCTCCCATATTCGGATTTTTTCCACGTGCACGTCCTACCGCGTCAATTTCATCAATAAATACGATACAAGGTGCTTTTTCTTTGGCTTGACGGAATAAATCCCTCACACGAGATGCTCCTACCCCGACAAACATTTCCACGAAATCAGATCCAGACAAAGAGAAAAAGGGCACATCCGCCTCACCGGCAACAGCCTTTGCCAACAAAGTTTTTCCAGTACCCGGAGGGCCTACCAACAAAGCTCCTTTAGGAATTTTCCCTCCTAATTCAGTGTATTTAGATGGATTCTTAAGAAACTCTACTATTTCTTCTACTTCTTGTTTAGCTTCAGATAAACCAGCTACATCTTTAAATGTTGTCTTTTTTGTCTGTCCGCCTTTATCAAATAATTGTGCACGAGCTTTTCCTACATTGAACATTCCACCACTTCCGCCGGACATACGTCTCATCAGGAATATCCATACTACTATTAATAATAAAAACGGCGCAAAAGAAAGGAATATTTCCCAAAATTTACTTCCTTCTTCGTAACTTAAATCGGCATCAGTTAAACCCTGAGCTTTCCAATTATCATAATAATCGGTAAATTTTCCGGAAGAAGGAATCATTGTTGTTACCACAGCATCTCCTACTACTTTAGAGCTATCTGCTTTATATACTTCTCCTATTCTTTCTTTTCGAAGAGTAGCTGTAACAATATCTTTTTTGTTATAAACCACCATTTTAGAGAAATAATTTTTCTCTGCCATTTCCTTGAATTTAGTCCAGCCTACTTCTTTATTGGAAACTTTACTTTCATTCATGAAATATACACCTGCCAAACAAAAAAGAATCAAGGCATACATCCATATCATGTTGAATTTTGAAGGGCCTGGAGCTCCCTGTTTCATTGGCGTTTTTTGAGGAGGAATATTACTCATAATACATCGGGTATTTTAGTTAAAGTGGCATCTTCCCACAGATGTTCCAAATTATAATATGATCTCAATTCAGGAAGAAATATATGCAATATCACTGTACCGTAATCCATTGCAATCCATTGGGCATTTCTCACACCATCAGCACCCATTGGCTTTTCACGCAATTTATCGGAAACTTTATCCCAAACAGAATCCGACAACGCTGAAACTTGCGTGGGAGAATTTCCTTCACAAATAACGAAATATTGACAAATGGATCCGGGAAGGTTGTGCATATCTACTGTGATTATATTTTTCCCTTTCTTATCTTGAAGAGCATCTACAATAGTATCAAGCAATACTTTTGATTCGTTCATTTAAAACCTTTCTATTTTTTATTTAGCATGCAAAGATAATCCAAAATTGAGAAAAATCTAAGCTTATTCTAAATTTTCACTTATCTTTGAACACTTCATATTCATGAATTGTTTATTTTACAAAAAAATTAAGCGATATTAAGATACTCAAACGCATAATAACAATAACGGCAATCTCTTTAATCGTTTTGCCTGTATTTTTATTTCTTTTGTTACAAATACCTTCCGTACAAAAGAAGATAGTTGATATTGCATTAAATGAATTGACAACAATAACCGGTAATCAAATATCCATAGGGAAAATACAATTCAAACCTTTTAATTATTTGGATATACAACAAATTTATGCCGAAGATCTAAAAGGAGATACTTTATTGTACGCAGAAAAACTATCCACCGGATTTAATCTTTTCAAATTACTGAAAAATGAGCTTTTGATAAGCTCAGTTGATTTAGAAGATTTTGTTATCCATATAAATAAAGATAGTATTCACTCTAAGTTTAATTTTCAATTTTTGATAGATGCTTTTGCTTCAAAAGATACAATAAAAGAGAAAAGTAATGCCTTATCCGTTGAAATTGATAACATTCGTTTAAAAAACGGGCGCATTTTATACGATATTATAGATCAACCTCAAAAAGAAAACACAATAGATTTTAACCATATACATATAAACAGCTTTCATTCAAAGATTTCCTTACAATCGATTGACATGGAAAATCTGAATGTTAAGCTCCGCTCCTTATCTTTTCATGAACAAAGTGGCTTTACTTTGACTAATTTAAAATTCAATATTTATTCAGACAAACAAAAACTTTCACTGGAAGATTTCTCTTTACAACTACCCGAATCAGAATTAAAAATACCTACCGCATCCATTAATTATTCTGACATTGACAAACTAACTGAAAATAGTTTTGTACAACTAAAAATGGATTCCAAAATAAATCCGAAAGATTTATACCCGTTTTTTTCTCCTCTGAAAAACTCAAAAGATATTTTTACATTGAATGCAGATATTGAAGGAAACCTTCCTCAACTGAAAGTTACACATTTGAATGCTTCTATCGGAAATGCATTAAAACTTTATGCCAATGCTTCTTTAGCCGATTACAATCAATGGGAAAAAAGCCAAATAAATTTAGACATCAGGGAACTTGCTTTATATCCTGATAAAATGAACAATATATTTAAAACCTTCTTAAACACAGAAGTACCGGAACCATTGAAAAATGCAGGTACAATTAAAATAAACGCTTCCTTAAAAGGACATTTACCCAAACTGAACACATCCGTAAATTTATTATCAGAGTCAGGAGAAATCAATTTGACCGGAGACATAGGTTATATACCTTTGTCTAAATATAGTTTTTTTGATTTAACCCTTAACATGCCGGATTTCAACGTGTACAACTTTACCAAAGATACTATTTTCGGGAAAGCCAATCTTCAAATAGATATAAAAGGAGAATCGAATAAAGAAGAAAAACTACGGGCGGATATGCACGCAAAAATTAACCGTTTTACCTTCAACAAATATGATTACAACAACATTTCGGCAAATATTTCTTATGTTCAGGATAGTGTTCTGATGAAAGTCACTTCAACGGATCCTAATGTAAAGTTTAATTTGGACGGAACATTGGCATCTACAATTAAAAAACAATGGAATAGTAAATTATCATGTGATTTAGAACAAATTTCCTTATACAAGTTAAATTTATTACCCAATCTCCCTGAAGCTAATCTTCAGGCTTCAATGCAAAGTAAGCTTCAAGGAAAATCTTTGGATGATTTAACCGGATATTTGAACATAGACAATCTTTATTTTCAAACGGAAACAGGTGCTTTTTCTGAAAACCAAATAAAATTGACATTCAATAATACCAATTCCGGAAACAAAAATATTCGTTTAGAATCTGAACTATTGAAAGCAAATATTACGGGGAATTTTTCAGTAGAAACCTTGTCTCAGTCTTTCAATCAAATGTTGAATCAACTTATTCCCAGCTTCAACTTTCCCCAAAAAATATCTTCAAAAAAGCATAATTCTTTTGAAGTGAGTGTTAAACTCAACAATACAGAAACGCTTTCCCAAACATTTTCTTTACCTTTTACCAACAAAAAAAATGGAAATATCAAAATAAACTATGGGGATTCCATCCCATTATTTAATTTTCAGGCAGATTTTCCATATTTCACATTAGGAAATAATTCTTTCCGATCAAGTAAATTGGATATACAAACAAAAAATAATGGAAACCTTTTAACCGGAAACATACAAACTTATCAGTCAGATACAACCCTTTTGAAACTTGGATTTTCTGTGGAAAGTGACAGTTTAGATGTCTCCTTTAACATGAATAATCCTCGTACCCCGATGAATGGCTCTATCTTATTCGGAACAAAATTCAGGAAACCACAAAAAGAACAAAAACTACCGGATATTTTTGTGCAAATACATCCTACAAAGATTAATCTTCGGGATCAAGCTTTCGAAATAAATCCTTCTTTTTTATCTATCCAAGGAGATATTTACACCATCAAAAATTTTAGAATAACCCATCCGAACAACGGAAATATATCTCTCGACGGAATTATTTCATCTAATGAAAACGATTCTTTGACTTTAAATTTCGAACACTTACACCCCGCCCCTTTGGCCGAAATGTTTAACTACAAAGGCGTTAAATTCAATGCGGTCATCAACGGAGGAATTATCCTGAAAAGCGTTTTGTCTTCTCCTGTATTCACCACAGAAAAACTATCTATCAATGATATATCGATAGAAAATAAACAAGTGGGAAATCTGGATATTTCAAGCGTTTGGAATGAAAAAAAACAGAGTTTGATCCTCGATGCATTATTGCATCAAACAAATAACCGTACATCCAGTCTATCCGGATACTTGATTCCAGAAAGAGATTCCATATCTGTTGATATAAATTTACAAGATATACAGGCAGATATTATTCTTCCTTTTGCCAAAAATATACTATCAGATATAAAAGGTAATCTCGGTGCAAATATCAAAGCCCGTGGAAGCATCAAAAAACCAACTCTAAACGGTTTTATATACTTCAAAGAAATTAGTCCGATAATTGCTATGAACCATGTTAAATATCTAATTTCGGATACTATCTCCATCACACCTACTTCTATCATTTTTGATCGGTTCAGCATTTTGGATGAAGCTAAAAATCAGGCCCTCATTACAGGAAAAATCACACATAAGAATTTCAAAACCTTTGATATCGGGATAAATTTAGGAGCAAATAATTTTACTTTATTGAATAATCCTGAACAAAAGGACAGTTTGTTTTTCGGAAAATTGAACGTCTACGCATCTTTAGACATAGACGGTACGGAAAAAGGGATCAATGTCAAAGCAAACATTAAAAAGGGAACAAAAGGAAATATTTTCATCCAATTACCTGAATCGGAAACAGAAGCCGGAAAATATGAAAATATCGTTTATGTTAACCATGAAGCAAAAGCATTGGAAGACAAACAAAAAAGAATTACTTCCAAAATATCAGAAGCCGTCAATCAATCTTCTCTTCCCTTGAATATAGATATAAATGCTGAAATTACTCCTGATTTGACAATGGGAGTGATTATCAATCCTGAAACACAAGATAAAGCAACTGTTAAAGGAAACGGGAATGCTCAATTCCGGTACAATACATCCAAAAATGAAATGAAATTATTTGGAGGCTATATCATCGAAGAAGGAAAATGTGTATTATCCCTCAAAAATATTACTAAAAAAGAATTTTCTATTCAAAAAGGGAGTTCCGTTACTTTCAAAGGGAACCCTATGGCTACTTCCTTTAATATAACAGCAATTTATTCTCTAAGAGCTGACTTGACAACTCTTGATGAAAGCTTCGCCACAGACATATATCTACCCAATTCAAGAGTAAAAACCGATTGTATTTTAAACATATCCGGAGATATTGATAAAATGAATATTGCATACGATGTAAAATTACCGGATGTGGATGAAAGTGTTCAGCGAAAAGCATCAGGATTAATGTACTCCGATGAAATCAGAATCAAAGAAGTAGCATATTTGTTAGCTTTAGGAAGTTTCTATCCTCCTGACGGCAATCAAAAAACAAGTACAAAAACCAGTATTTGGACATCTCTCGCATCTTCTACTTTAACCACTCAATTAAACAATCTGTTATCCGGAGTTTTAAAAGAAAATTGGACGGTTGGAACCAGCCTCCACTCTAACGATGATGGCTTTTCTAATATGGAAATGGACCTAAATGTATCCACTCGCCTATTCAACAACCGATTGACTGTAAATACCAATTTAGGATACAAAAATGATTCAAGTAAAGACACAAACTTTACAGGAGATTTCCAAGCAGAATATAAACTGACAAAAACAGGAGAAATCAGTTTGAAAGCATACAATGTTACTAATGACGACTATTACCGACAATCATTAACTACACAAGGCGTAGGAATTGTTTACCGGAAAGAAGCCAAAACTTTCAAACAATTATTCAAAAAAACGATTAGAAAAATTACCGGAAATGCGAAAAAAGAAGAAAATAAATAATTGGATTTTTATTTGTATTTGCGGAATAATGTCTGCATGCAGTTCTACCAAATATGTTCCGGAAGATAAATTTCTATTGAATAAAATGAATATAGAAGTAGACGTTAAAGAAGTCAATCCATCCGATTTGAAAGAATATGTCAGGCAAAAACCTAACTATGCTAAATTCCGGGTGCGTTTATATAGTATAGGAGACACCACCAATTGGTTTAAAAAGGCAATTCGCAAATTAGGAGATCCTCCCGTTATATACGAACCAAAATCTACAAGTCAATCAGTAAAAGAACTTCAAATAGAAATGACAAACAAGGGATTTCTAAATGCAAAAGTCAGTGCGGAAATCGATACTGTAGCTCGTAAAAAAATGAATGTCATTTATAAAGTAACAGGAAATCAACCCTACCTAATCAGAAATTATAACATTGATGTACCCGGAGAGGAGGCTCAAAAACATATGGATCAACGACAAAAACGCCGTCAAGAAAAACTCAAACCGGGAACAATTTTTGACATTTCCCTTTTAGAAGAAGAACGGGAAAGCGCCGGAAGATTTTTAAGAAACATAGGATACTATACTTTTGCAACCGAAAATTTATATTATTTAGCAGACACTACTTTACGTTCCAACCAAGTAGACCTGACATTAACTATACACGACTCTACTGATTTTCGTCCTTATTATATCAATAAAGTACGGATATTAAGCGGATATAATCCGCAAATCAACAATGAATACACTCCCACAGATACTGTTTTTTATAAAGGATTGGAAATGATATATGACAAAACACAATTTCTTCGTCCTCATGTTCTTTTCAATAATATTTCAATTCGTCCCGGGCAACGGTACAGTGAAAGATTATCCGATCAAACATACAATCTACTGAGTTCCCTCAGCGCCGTTGATCAAAC
Organism: Bacteroidales bacterium; assembly: GCA_031552425.1. GTDB lineage: Bacteria > Bacteroidota > Bacteroidia > Bacteroidales > Azobacteroidaceae > JAISFI01. The sequence goes on from JAVBMM010000142.1 coordinate 23,700, forward strand.
AAGTGTGGAATACAAAGAAGTTACCATCAACGACTCTACTGCCTTAGATTGTAATATTTATGTAACTCCCGGCAACATACACGGTATTCAATTGGGATTGGATGGAACCAACAATGCGGGAGATCTAGGCGTCGCCGCCAACATTTCTTACACACATAATAATATCTTTAACGGATCGGAAACTTTAAACATCAAACTAAGAGGAGCCTATGAATTTATTAGCGGAACGAGCGAAAGCGATTTAGTAACCCACAATTATTATGAAGCCGGAATAGGTACTTCCTTGTTATTTCCCAAAATCATTTTTCCATTCTTAGGCCATAAAATCAGCAACAAATTAAAAGCCAACACGCAATTCAGTGCCGGCTTTGACATTCAACAGAGACCAGAATATATAAGAGATTTTTTCAATTTAGGATGGAAATATAAATGGGAAAATGCTAAAAGAAACCTGCAACATTCTTTCAATTTCTTGACTATAAACTTTGTAGCTATGCCCTATAAATCTGCCGAATTTGAAAATTATATCAATCAGGAAGATAATTACATGACCAAAGTAAGTTACGAAGATGTATTTACAGCAGGAATCGGATACAACGGAATGTACACCAATAGTACAGGACAAACAAAATCGTTAAGAAGTATCTATACTCTTCGTTACGGGATTGAATTTTCCGGAAACCTGTTACAAGGAATCTTCAAACTTGCTGATGCAAATAAAAATGAAAACGGACAATACCAAATATTTGGAAACCCTTTTGCTCAATATGTAAAATTCAATTTTGATTTTTCTGAAACACTCCAGTTAGATGAAAAAAACGGAGTTGCATTTCATAGTGCATTAGGGGTTGCCTACCCTTATGGGAATTCCACTGTACTTCCTTTCGAAAAACGCTATTATGCAGGAGGTCCAAACAACGTACGAGGATGGAATACTCGACGCTTAGGTCCGGGATCTTATAATGCTGATGGAGATATTAGTACACAAGCAGGAGATATGAGCATTTTATTTAATGTGGAATATCGTCATAAATTTCTTCCTATACTCGAATTTGCTTCCTTTATCGATGTCGGAAACATTTGGACTATACGATACTACGAAAACCAGGAAAACGGACAATTTCAATGGGATACTTTCTATAAAGAATTTGCTATTGGACTGGGAATCGGTCTCCGTTTCGATCTCAATTTTCTCATTATCAGGTTAGACGGAGGAAAAAAACTATATGATCCGGCAAAATTGTCAGGCAATCCCTGGGTTCTTTTTGATAAATTCGGTGGAAACTCTGCATTATACTTCGCTATCGGATATCCCTTTTAATTTTCTATACATTTTGAAAATAATTTTTTTTGTATGTTTGTAGGGAATTCATTAAAAGTAACAGACCATGAAAAAGATTTTTTGTACCACTTGTCTTGCATTATCCACGCTATTTAGCTATTCCCAAGTTCACCGTGCTGTAGATTTATCTTCCAGTTGGAAAAATGGAGATTTGGAATATTCCGCCATAAATAACGATTATTGTGACTATTATGTCGGGGTAAATCTTGATAAATTGGTAGGATATCAACCCATGCCCTCACCACACACAGCAACAATCGGAAAAGGTAGTACATATTTATTTACACTAAAGAAAGAATTAAATACTCTTGCAAGTACTAATATCACTTATTTTTATTACAGAGGAAATGTTGATAAAAAACCTAATGTCAACTTTCAATATGCCCTACCGATAAAACTCAGAGATTCTACCAGAATCAAACCTCTAAATAACAATAATTACACACTGAGATTTAATTTACAAGAAACTTCCGATACCATTTATGCATGCAGAGGAGGAATTGTGTGTGATGACGATATATACGATATCTCTTCCAAAGGATATAAAAAGAAAAAAAATCAAATAACGATTTCTCATAATGACGGAACTTTTGCCGAATATGCTCTCTTTACAACTCCATTGGTATTTGCCGGGGAGAATGTAAAAATGGGAGCTCCCATTGCTATTGCTCCCCAAGGCGCCAAATTAGAGAAAGAAATACAAGTAGGTATTTACTTTTTAGACAAAAATAAAGTAAAAGTTATTACTACCGGAAGTAAACATACACATTTTATTCCCATATTTCATACTGCAAATGCAGGAGATACAAAGCTAAAAGAAAAAAATACATATATTGCCGAAATCACGAAAGAGGTGCTTATGCAAGATATGAGTTCCAAAGAGAAAAAGAAATACCTGAAAGAAAAAGAAAAAAACAATGAAAAAAAATAAAATCACAACATTTCTATTTATTTTCTGCTTGTTGTCAGCTTTTTTCAACATAAAAGCCCAAGGAGATTATGCTATTGCTGACGATGAAAATATATTAACCAAAAAAGAACGGGAATCTTTAGAGAAAATGATTGATTTTCAATTAGAAACTTACAATAAAATCTTTCCGGATATTATTTCTAAGAAATCGGACGTAAAAATAAATGTATTTAAAAATTACAGCGCATATCTTGCGTATCAAGAAAAAATAGGGGGAACCGTCCGTCATAGATCTTTCGGATTTTATTCCGACAAGACCAAAGAAGTAGTTGTTTGTAAACACAAACATGAAGAAGGTTTTTTGAAAACTTGTTATCATGAACTAAGTCACTTTTTTATTCGTTCTAAAATGACTTCTCCTCCCATTTGGTTAAATGAAGGATTAGCTACTTATTTTGGATATATGAAAGTTTCTCCTAAAAAAATCACACCGGAAAAATACGAATACCACATAGCAAGAGTGAAAACCATGATCGAATTGAATGATATTGACTTAAAAGATTATGTCACTTGGAGCCATAAAAAGTTTACTGATGCATCTTTTACCCGCGAAAGCTATGGATATGCTATTTCCTATTGCATCATATACTTCCTTTTTCAAAAAGACCAAGAGACCGCTTATCAAATCATTCGTGAAATTGGGGAAAAAACCGGTACTAAAGAAGCATTCGATTTACATTATCCGGGAGAATTTGATCAGTTTGAAAAAGAATTTATAGAATATTACTCTAAAGACAAATGATTAAAGAACTACAATACAGGCTATTGCCACAAGAAACCTCATCAGAGCAAATAATCAAGACAATTATTTCCCGGGAAGAAGCTATTCCCCTTCAAGATATTTCCGCTGTACGGATACTTAAAAAATCCATTGATGCACGGCAACGAACTATTTATGTGAACCTGAAACTTCAGGTATTTATCAATGAGCAACCGGAAGAAGAAGCATACATTAAAACCCAATATAAAGATGTTTCCGAAGCAACTCCCATTATTATCGTAGGAGCAGGACCAGCAGGACTTTTTGCTGCGCTTAAATTAATTGAAATAGGATACAAACCTATCGTTGTGGAACGAGGAAAAAACGTTCATGAACGTAAAAAAGACATTTCCTTGATCAGCAGGGAACAAAAAATCAATCCGGAATCAAACTATTGCTTCGGAGAAGGAGGTGCCGGAGCTTATTCTGACGGAAAACTATTTACAAGAAGTAAAAAAAGAGGTTCTGTAGAGAAAATATTGCATGTATTTTGTCAACACGGAGCGAGCCCTTCCATTTTATACGATTCACATCCGCACATCGGAACAGATAAGCTTCCTCGTGTAATTGAAAATATGCGGACAACTATTGTAGAACATGGCGGAGAAGTCCATTTTGAAACACGCATGGATGAACTGATTATTGAAAAAAATGAAGTTAAAGGAATCATAACAAACAAAGGAAATACATTTTACGGACCTGTCATTTTAGCCACAGGACATTCCGCCAGAGATGTTTATTACTGGCTTCAACAAAACCATGTAGACATGGAAAGTAAGGGGCTTGCAATAGGTGTTCGTTTGGAACATCCGCAAGAACTGATAGATCAAATACAATATCATAATCCACAAGGAAGAGGCAAATATTTACCGGCAGCTGAATATAGTCTAACAACTCAAATCAACGGACGGGGAGTTTATTCTTTCTGCATGTGTCCGGGAGGATTTGTCGTTCCCGCAGGAAGCGACAATAATCAACTGGTAGTTAACGGAATGTCTCCTTCCCACAGAGGATCAAAATGGGCTAATTCCGGAATGGTAGTAGAAATTCATCCGGAAGATATTTCCGGTTTTGAAGAATTTGGTATATTAAAGTTAATGAAGTTTCAGGAAAAAATAGAAACCGATTGCTGGCAAAACGGAAATATGAAACAAACGGCTCCGGCGCAACGGATGACAGATTTTGTTCAAAAGAAATTATCTTCTTCCCTCCCCGAATCTTCGTATACTCCGGGATTAATAGCATCTCCTTTACATTTTTGGATGCCGGAAAAGATTGTCACCGGACTTAGAGAAGGTTTCCGGATTTTCGGAAAAAACAATCCGGGATTCCTTACCAACGAAGCAATATTAATAGGTGTAGAAACCCGTACTTCATCTCCGGTTCGTATTGTGCGTGACAATAACACATTACAACATATAAATATCAAAGGACTATTCCCTTGCGGAGAAGGAGCCGGATATGCGGGAGGCATTGTCTCCGCCGCTATCGACGGAGAACGATGCGCTGAATCCGCAGGATATTTTATTTCAAATTATTCAAACTTTTGATTTCGCTTTCCGAAACCTCTTTCCCGAGGGTGTAAATACTTTTCACTTTCCGGAAATCGTTACCCATAATGGTTACATCTTTTACATTTTCCTCAAAAGATGCAAACGGAATAGGAGCCGGAGCCGGTTTACAATTGGTAATAAAAACATTTTCTGCATTAGTAAAACGGATAGCAGATGAAGCTTTATCGGAAGTTTGTACCTGTAAAGCATTGATATGCACATTTTCTACATTATTAAAACAAAAAGCGGGACGAACATCTTCATCTATGTAAGAAGTTTTCACATTATTGAAATGGATTCCTTTTACATGTAAACAGTTAATTCCATAAGCAGGAGTAATACCTGTATTCGTATATTCCGGATAACCGGCAGGGCTTTTATCTCTTAATTCCAAACGAGCATCTTTTGCTGTTCCACCTCCTGCAAATTGCAGGTATATATTGTTAAATGTGACATTTTCTACAGGAAAACCAGGTTGTCCGACAATATTCAAACCGATACGAGGATCATGTTTTGCTTTGAAATAAGAAGCAGTAGAATCTTCTTTCCAACAACCGATACCATCTGCTATAATGTCTGAAAAAATAACATTGCGTAAAATTCCTGTATTCGCTCCTTTAACGTCATCACCGGAATTTAATGTATGCATTTTAGCTTTGTTGCGAGATCCTAATTTAACGAAAATGCTACCATTCACATTATGCATGGTAATATTACTCATAGTAACCCTGTCAATAATTCCACCATCTACCATTTCAATGGCAATACCTGAAAGCCGGGTATCATAAAATACACAATTAGAAACGGTAATATCTTCAAAGCCACCGATGCCGGCCGTTCCGAATTTAATACAATTGGATTCCGATTTAATGATACAGTTAGTTACAGTAACATTTTTCACACCTACTTTGGAGTGACTTTTCAAACAAATACCATCATCTCCTACATCAAAATAAGAGTTGGAAATTTTCACATTTTTGCAATCAACAACATCCACACCATCATTATTAGCTACAATCCGGCTCAATATCCTGATATCATCTACTGTTACATGATCGCATTGATCTAATTCTATATTCCAAAAAGCGCCGTTTTTAAGTGTAAATTCTTTTAAATGAAAATTAGAACATTCTCTAACAGCAAAAGCAAAAGGACGAACACCTCCTTGTATACCGTTTTTTACATCTTTATGCCAAAAATTCTTGTGAGCTCCGTTGCCGTCAATAACACCGGTTCCTAATATAGACACATTGTCAATTTTATATCCGTGAATCAAAGCCCTTTTTCCTGTCTTTTTATCTTTAGCATAATCACTCAATTCAGGACTTCCAAGCAAAATAGCTTGTGCATCCAAATAAATAACTACATTACTTTTCAATTGAATGGTAGCTGTAAGAAACGTTCCTTTCGGGAAATAAACTTGTCCCCCTTGTTTGGCGCATTCATCAATAGCGGATTGAATAGCCTTTGTATTCATGGTTTTTCCATCTCCCACCGCTCCGAAAGATTCCACATTGTGAATAGTAGAGCCTGCTGCAAAAGCTACATTCACGGACAATAAGATCGATAAAATAAAAGCACTTGTGTTTCTCATATTTTTAAATAATTAAATTTTGACACAAATATAGCAAAAGAAGGCAAACATAACAGTAATTTAATAAGCCTAATTAAAAATCAAAGCTATATTGTTCGCCGGATTTTGTATCCAACTGAATTGGTTTCCCGAAAATTTTCAACAGGCAGGGATTTCCGAATAATGATTTTATTTTCACTTGTTTAGGTTTACCTTCTTGCCATTTAATATCGACAATAAAACCTCCTCGGGCTCTTAATCCTTTAATTGATCCATCTTTCCAGGAAGAAGGTAAAGCCGGCAAAATATGCAATTCTCCATCATGGCTTTGCAAAAGCATTTCTACAATTCCTGCAGTAAATCCGAAATTTCCATCGATTTGAAAAGGAGGATAAGCATCTAATAAATTAGGATATAATCCGCCATTCTTTTGCTTATTGGTAGTTGAAGAAACCGGAGTAAATAAATTTTGTATCACTTTGAACGCATGATCTCCATCTTGCAAACGTGCCCAAACATTCACCTTCCAACATAACGACCAACCGGGAGATACATCTCCTCTTAATTCCATGGAACGTTTTACAGCGGGAATTAATTCCGGAGAATTTTTAAATGCATCATCATAAGCCGGATAAAATCCGTACAAATGAGAAATATGACGATGTTGCGGATCTTGTTCTTTGAAATCATATTTCCATTCCTGCAATTGTCCTCTACTACCAACTTTATATGGAAGTAAATTCTTTCTTTTATCATTCAAAATTGTACGGAATGTTTCATCCAGACCTAATTTTTCTGCAGCAACTATGGTATTCTTAAACAAATCGGATAGAATAGCCATATCCATTGTAGATCCGGGGCTTACGGAGACTGCTTCATTTTTATCTGTCAGAAAACGATTTTCGGGAGAAGTAGAAATAGGTGTTTGCCAATGCCCGTTCTCATCTTGCACCAACCATTTTTCATAAAATTCCGCTGCATTTTTCATCAACGGATACGCTTGATTACGTAAAAATTCCATATCTTGGTTGAAAAGATAATGTTCCCATAAATGACGGCACAACCAGGCTCCACTCATGTTCCAGAAAAACCAATCGGGTTCTCCATCTGTAGGAAATGCTTCCCTCCATATAGATGCATTATGATGTACTGCCCATCCGGGAAGTCCATACATATTTTTAGCTGATTCTTTTCCTGATTCGGATAATTCTTTGATCATATTGAAAAACGGAGGCAAACATTCTGTTAAACCGGTGGTTTCCGCATGCCAATAATTAGTTTCCGCATTGATATTCATGGTATATCCGCAATTCCAGGGAGGAATACGTTTATCATTCCAGATTCCCTGTAAATTAGCTGATTGCCCACCTTCACGAGAAGAAGAAATCAATAAATAACGTCCGTATTGGAAAAGTAAATTAATCAGTCCGTTATCTTCATTTTTTACAAAATTCTCAAGACGAACATCGGTTGAAAGATTTGTATAATCTTTTGCTGAATGAATAGTCAAAGAAACTCTGTCAAATATTGTTTTGTAATCATCCTGATGGTTTTTCAATAAAGAAGAATATGTTTTTTTAGATGCTTTTTCCAACATATCTTTACATTTCTTCTCATAATCGATTCCTTCTGTCGATGGGCTTTTTTCCAAACCATTATATGAAGTTGCCGCAGCCAAAACAAGGATAATTTCTCTTTTTCCGGTAACAGACAAATAATTATCAGATACTTCTGTATTTCCTTTCAAAACACGGACTCCACTTTCAAAAAACATTCCTTTGCCATCGATTTCATCTCCATACAACAATTGTTTTTGATGTTTTCTTGTACCATCTTCATTAAATAACTCCGGATGTTTATCTGTCAGTTTATTTTTCTCAAGATAATCTAAAGAACGGCGTTCACAATATCCCGGAGCTTGTCCTTTCAGGAAAATTCCATTGGGAACAACCGACACATTTGTAGTAGGATGTTGGGAATCATAACTCAATTTCACAGAAAACGGAGCCGATGAATTTGTTTTTAACTTAACAACAATTACTTTATCCGGATATGAAGCAAATATTTCCCGCGAATATGTAACTCCATCCACTTCATAAGTAGTAGTTTGCATAGATTTCTCCAAATCCAGTACCCTTTTATAATTCTTTATTCCTGCTGTATGGTCAAAATCCAAATATAAATATCCCAAAGGCTGATAGCTTTGAGGCAATACTCCCTGCCAATTATCTTTGACTAATTTATGAGCTTTTCCATACTCCTTCTTATTCAACAATTGACAGACTTCATTGTATAAGGGACGAATATCAACTCCTTTGTACTTCAATGAAGGTTCTCCGCTATACAAGGTGGATTCATTCAATTGCAAACATTCTCTCCTGACTCCGCTGAAGACCATTGCACCCATATATCCGTTACCAACCGGCAAAGCTTCATTCCAGTTACTTGCAGGAAAATTGTACCATAGTTGCATCTGAGAAGATTGTTCCGATTCGAACAAAGAACATGAACTTGAAGTAAATAAAAATGAAACAAAAGATAAGTAAAGACACAATTTCAACTTTCTCATATTATTCTATTTTTTTATATTATTTTTTCTGTATATCATTGGGGCACAACCGAACAAATCTTTAAAACACCGATTAAAATAATGGGGAGAACTGAATCCTGTATCATAAGCAATATCTGCAATATTCAAATCAGGATTATTAATGAGCATTTCTGCGGCTTTTTTCAATCGTATATTAATATAAAACTGATTGGGGGAAAGCCCTGTAATTCCCTTTAATTTATTGAACAAAGTAGTTCTTCCTACACCCATTTCTTTGGAAAAAATATCCACATCAAATATAGGATTCCTCATATTATGTAAAACTATTTCTGTAGCTCTGTCCAACAAATCCAAATCAGAAGAAGAAGTTGCCAATTGCGGAGATTTAAATTCTGGATCATGCACATATTTTCGTTTCAGTAATTCCCTATTGTTCAACAAATTATTACATCTCAAAACCAACAGTTTAACGTCAAAAGGTTTTGTCACATAATCATCCGCCCCGATACGTAATCCTTCGAATTTATGTTCCACCGCAGTTTTTGCAGTAAGCAATACTACCGGAATATGACTTGTATCAAAATTATCTTTTATTTTAGCACACAACTCTATTCCGGACATATTAGGCATCATAATGTCGGAAACCACAATATCAGGATGTATCTCCCTTACTTTATTCCATCCGTCTAATCCATCAATAGCAACTTCCACTTTGTATATTGAAGAAAAAACATCAAATAGCAGATTACGTAAATCCTCGTTATCTTCAACAATTAAAACGGAAAACCTGGGAACTTTGATTTCTTTTTGTGAACGTTTTATTCCATCCATGAATGAATTGTCCGGCAATGCTTGTTCATAATATGTCATTTCAACCACCGGATCCATGCGTTTCACTTCTTTTCCGAAATGCCGGTCTCCTTTTTCCAACCTGACAGAAAAGACAGAACCTTCTCCATAGATACTTTCCGCTTTAATCTGTCCGTGATGAGCTTCCACAATTCCTTTGGAAAGAGCTAAACCTATGCCGGTTCCCAAGTTTCCATCCATGTTGTATACTTGATAAAAACGGTCGAACACATTTTTCAGTTCATCAGGAAGAATTCCTTTTCCGGTATCCGATACGGAAAATTCAACATCTTTATCCCATTCCTTCACCGATATAGTAATCGTCCCTTCCTTTTTGGTATATTTAAAAGCATTCGATAAAAGATTATTCACCACCTTTTGCATTTGATCCGGATCAAACCATACATTAATTTCCTCTTCTGTATGTTTAAATTGCAAATCTATGTTTTTTCCGGCAGCATAAGATTTGAAAGTCATATATATTTCTTCCAGGAAAGTAATCAAATTTAAGCAAGAAATATGAAGTTTTAAATGACCTTGTTCTTGTTTCCTGAAATCTAACAATTCGGATATCAGATTCTTCAAATTTTGTGCATTCCTTTGGATATTCAATATTTTCGAATATACCACCGGATGAATATTATATGCATTCAATAACATTTCCGTTTGTCCTAATATCAAGGTAATAGGAGTTTTAATTTCGTGGGAAATATTAGTAAAAAAACGTAATTTGGATTGTGTTAACTCTTCTGTCCTCAGCTTTTCTTTTCTTTCGAATTCCAATGAAGTTTTCAGATAAAAACGCATTCTTGCTTGCCTGAGAAACCAAATAGTAATTACTGCTAAGATCAGTGCATATAATATATACGCCCAAATAGTTCTATAAAAAGGAGGCTCTATGGTTATTCCCAATGACTTCGTTATAGTAGGGAAATTTTTTGCACGTAGTTCCAACGTGTACTCTCCGGGACTTAGATTCGTATAAGTCAATGTTCTACCAAATCTTACTTTCATCCATTGATTTTCATATCCTTGTAAACGATATTCCACATCATTCGAACCATAATGAATATAATTATCCGTCATAAATTCGATAGAAAACACTGAATATCCTGATTTCAAACGTATCTTTTTTGTAAAAGGTAAAGCATTTTTCAAGATTTGTGTTTCATCTCCCTGAACAACCTCCATATCATTGACATACAACCGGGTAAACTCAATATTAAATCGTTCGGGAGGAAAAGAAAAAAGATCCTTCTCGGAAAAAATTGTCATTCCCTCCACTCCCCCGACATATATTTTACCATCGCTCGCCACAAATAAACTGCCATCATTCACTTCCATCAGAGGAAAGCCCCGACTATATTCATAATTTGTAAAAACAGTATCTTCCACATGAAAAACAGACAATCCTTTATTAGTACCCAACAATATCTTTCCAAGCTTTGTCTCTTTAATTGCCACTATATTGTTGTCCAATAATTTATTTTTTTCCTTGGTATAACGGACAAAATCATTTGTCTCCGGACGATACAAATTCAATCCTGAGCCATTGGTACCTAACCAAATCCGCTTTTGGCTATCTTCAAAAATCACATTGATTACATTAGAACTCAAACCTGAAGGAGAATTAGGAAGATATTCATAAACGGCAAGAGATTTATTGGTGAGATCATAACATATCAAACCTTGTATTGTCGCTACCCAAAGTCTATTTTTGGAATCTATAATCATCATGTTTACTTCCCTTCTGAAAACTTCTTCTTCCGGCATAAAAGGCTCTATATTTCCGGTACGGATATCTAATACACAAACACCAAAAAAACATCCTAATAATAATTTGTCTCCATAATCTCCATAAAGTAAAATGGAATTGGAATTTTTAAATAATTCCTGGGAAAAACTTCCATATACCCGTGAACGTTTTGTCTTCAAGTCAAAACAGTTGATTTGATAACCATGTGAGCCTAGCCATAAACAATCTTCTTTTTCGTCGTACATGATTTCTTTAATATTCGATCCGGAAATCCATTTTTTTTCTCTGGGATAAGAAACAAATTTTCCTGTAGAAGGATGATAGGAACAGAGCCCTCCTCCTTCGGTGCAAATCCAAATATCTCCACGTTTATCTTCTGCGAATTTTCCTATTACAGAATAAGGCAAACCGTCTTTTTCCGGACAATATAAACGAAAAAGTTGCTTTTTTGTATTCAAATAATTTATTCCTCCCCAATAAGTACCAATCCATATGGTTCCCTGCCTATCTGTATAAAGACAAGTGATCGATCTGTGAGTCAATCCTGAAGTATATCCGTCTATCGGAAGAAATGATTCGAATTTATCGGTTTGAGGATTTATCCGGCAAAGTCCGTATTGAGAACCAAACCAAACATATCCGGTACTATCTTCACATACAGTTCTCACATAGCGATGAACCAACGACTCCGGATCTTTGGGATCATGTTTATATATTTTTGATGTTCCATCGGGAGCATTTTTGATTAAATACTGAGAAGTCAATATCCACAGATTCTTTCTTTTATCCTCATATACTTTCCGAACAATTACCTCCGGATAATATTTTTTCAAAGTCATATTACCATCTATGGAAATCAAGCCTTTTGAAGTACATATCCAACAGATCCCATTGGAATCTTCATCAATAGACAAATAACGCATATCTTTACCCAAAGAATAATAAAAACGAAGTTTTTGTTCTTTTATATCGTATACGTACAAATCATCTTTGATACACAACCATATTCTCTTTTTTCCATAGCCAACAACTGATACATTATTAGGAACTACAGTATGAAATACTTCTTTTTTCATATCGAAAACGACAAAAGACGCCTGTACCCTTAAATATAGCCGTCCATTGTTATCTCCTGAAATATAATGTATCCTTCGAAAAGGAAGTGAAGTCGTATCATCCGGTATCGAATGATATACTTTGATTTGATTGCCATCATAACGATTTAATCCGTCACGTGTAGCAAACCACATCATTCCAAATTCATCTTGATAAATATCATTTACTGTAACATGAGACAAACCGTCTTTGGTTTCTATATGTTGAAAAATAAAATTTTGGGAAACAACATTACCTGATAATATGAGAAAAATACATATTAACCACAAATACATTTTTCGTATTAGGAAAGTCAACATTTTTATTTATTTGAAGTCGTTTAGACTTTTAAAATTAAATATTTAGCATTTTACTTTTTCCCTTAATGGAAAAAGTAACAAAAAGATCAAGGCTGCGTCCAAATGACTAAAAAATAATGCGTTACGGCTAAACGAATCGAACTCGCTTCGCTCAAACAACGCTTCGTTTTTAACGCCTCCACTACATATTCTTCTTAGTGCCATTTGTCCGATGCCGAAAAGTTGACCTTTGATTAGGTGATTAAATACAAAAATCTAAATGACCCATTTGGTATCTTTTAGAAGATTATCACAAAAATAGTAAGTATTTAATACAATGTCGGGTAAAATTGTTCAAATGATTTAGTAAAATCGTTCAAATGCCATAAGATATTGTATTAATCTGAAAATCCAGTATGGAAATATAACAAAAGATTATTCCTTGTACTTATGCTTTATTACTAATTGTGGCTGGGAATTGCAAAGTGATTTTTCTACTAAATATACACGAACATGAGGAACATTAGATTTTGGATATCTCTCCGGATATAATTTTGTAACATACAAAATATAATTATTTCCTGTTTTTTTTAGTTCTGAATGTATACGAATCGAAGGAGAATCGAAAACGGTAATTATCAATAAATTAAATTTAGAGAAATTAACTTTAGATGGACTGATTATCGAACTCAGTTCAGAGTTATAATATTCATAAAAAGAAACAATGCGGTGATCTGTTATGGTATTATAAGATCTGATGTCCGCTTTAATTTCATAAATATCAATAGCTTCAGTTTTGTCATTTTGACCAAAAATACTGCTACTTGATATTATAAACGTGAAAAATAATACTATTTTTTTCATACA
>JAVBMM010000063.1:0-19062 GCA_031552425.1 Bacteroidales bacterium
GAAAGGAGCCATATATGTTTATTTGTCTGTAGATAGATTTAGCCAGTGGCTTGAAAGTAGATTGATTTTCCCAGAAGGTTTTGCGGCCATTTTAGGTCCTGAAATGGAATTAATGGCATATTCTCCAGATTATGAAATAAATCCATCATTATTATCTATTGCAAAAAAAAATGGATATCGGGACGTGGAAGCATTCATGCAGCATGTTATAACTGAAAAGTCAGGAAGGTTATATTTGGTGCCGGATTCTTCTATTGATTATGGATATGTCACCTATGAACAATTAAAATTGGATGGTTGGAATGTTGCTGTTATTTTAAGTGATGAGTCTTTTCTGAAAAATTCCAAATTTGTATATACTAACTTAATACGAATAGGTATTTTAGGATTAGTATTGCTTTTTTTTGTATTTTTTTGTGTAATTACAAGAATTACACGTCCTTTGTCAGAATTAGCAGATTCAACTAATAAAATTGCAGAGGGAGATTTTGATGTTCAACTTCCTTTGAACGAAAGTAAAGATGAGGTCGGGAGGCTTACACATTCAATGCAATCTATGATCAATGAATTAAAAATTTATTTTGAGAAAGTAATCGAGAAAGAACGTTTGGAAGGAGAATTAAGAGTTGCCAAAGATATACAAAAATCTATAGTTCCTGCGAATTATCCTGCTTTTCAACAACTTGGATCTGTGGATATATACGGCCGGATACAGCCTGCTAATGAAGTTGGAGGGGATTTTTTTGATTATTTTTTGTATAAGGAGAGGTATTTGATTTTTGCTATCGGAGATGTGTCTGGGCAAGGTATTCCGGCAGCTTTATTAATGGCTGTAGCTAGAACTCTTTTCAGGGCTAATGTTTCAAATGCTAATCCTGGAGAAATGATAACAGCAATCAATAAAGAACTCTGTTTAGGAAATGAATCCAATATGTTTGTGACATTATTTATTGGTGTTCTGGATTCTCAAACAGGGATACTTAATTATAGTAATGCCGGTCATAATTATCCGATGCTTAAAAAAGAAGATAATTCTATTTGTGAATTAAAACAAACTCATGGAATCCCCTTAGGCATGTTGGATACACTAACTTATCACTCAGATAAAATACAAATGAATCCTGGTGATACTCTTGTCGCATATACTGATGGGGTAAGTGAATCCCGCAAAAGTGAATCCCAGTTTTTGGGAATAGAAGGAATAAAAGAATTTATGAAGAATCTTTTTTTTGAATGTAATTCGTTTGATATTGTTAATAGATTGATAGAAAAGGCGGAACAGTATTCCAGTGATTATAAAAAATATGTGGATGATATTACAGTTTTGTCAGTTAGATATTTGGGTGAAAATATGTTAACAATGGAAATAAAAAGCAATATAGAAGAGATAAGAAAAGTTCAGAAAAAGTTATTTGAATTTTGTTCGAAGCAAAAAATAGAAAAAGATATAATCTTGAAAGTAAATTTGGCAGTAGAGGAGCTTTTGATGAATATTATTACATACGCATATAATGGAGATGAGACCCAATCGATATTTATTCAGTTAATAAGTGATGAGAAAGAATTAAAAGTGTCTATAAAAGATACAGGGCCTCCTTTTGAAATAACTAAACATATCAAGACAAATGCTATGGTTACTCCTGGAGATATACAAATTGGAGGATGGGGTATTTTTCTTGTGAATGAAATTATGGATAAAATAGAATATACAGAAGATATAGGAAATTGTAATATAATCACATTATTTAAAAAAATAGAAAAGCTATGAAAGTAAAGAACAACAAAGAAGGGGACGTTGTCATGTTGCATTTGCAAGGTTCCATGGAAATTCTTAATTATTCAGCTTTTGATTCTGCAATAAAAGAATTTTTTAAAGGAGAAGAGAAAAAGTTATTATTAGATTGTTCCGATTTGGTATACATCAGTAGCTCCGGACTACGTATATTTATGACTGCGTACAAGCAAGCTTTGGAAAACGGTGTGTTAATGGTGGTATGTGGCCTTCAAGATTCTGTTAATTATGTATTCGATGTAACAGGATTCAATAAATTGTTAAATATTTGTATGACAAGGAAAGAGGCAATAGAATTTTTAAAAGATTAAGAGTAAATCGCCGTACTTTTCCACATCTCTTTCTAAGATGTTTTTGGTAGTAAATGTTTTTAAATACGTTTCAGCCAATCTAGGACCAATTGTTTCATTTCTTCATGATATTTAAATGAACTTTTGAATCCCCAGCCATGTTTACCTTCCGGAAAAATATACATAGATGCCGGAATATTATTCTTTTTGAGAGCGTTGTAAAACAAAGTGCTATTTAATGGGGGTACCGTTTTATCATCATCACTTAATAATAGTAAAGTAGAAGGGGTGTCTTTAGTTACTTGTTCATCATTAGAATATTCGGTAATAAGTGTTTCATTATATTCCTCTCCCATTAGATTTTTTCTTGATCCTCCATGAGATACGGAAGGTCTCATGCTTATAACAGGATAGAAAAGGATACCAAAATTGGGTTTAGAAGATTCATCAAAATGAGTTAATAAGGTGGATGCTAAATGTCCTCCGGCAGAGAATCCTGAAATTCCAATTTTTTGAGGATTTATTCCCCATTCGGAAGCATTTTTTCGAACAATACGCATAGCTTCTTGTGCATCTTTCAACGGAATTTGATGATGTTTGTTGGGCAACCTGTATTTTAAGATAATTGCTGTAATTCCATTTGTAGCATACCATTCTGCAAACATTTTTCCTTCATGCAAAGCAGCTTCAATCTTATAACCTCCTCCGGGACAAATAATAATAGCGGTACCTGTGTTTTTATTTTTATCTGCCAAGTATACTTTCATTGAAGCAACAGATATATTGTGAATTCTACCTCCATCTGCCTCTGTATCTTCTTTTTCGGGTTCGGTAATCCCGTTGCTTTCTTTAGGCCCATTTGGCCAAAGTTGTATCTCCATGTATTCTTGAGCAGAAATGGAAAAACAAATGGTAGATAAGGCGAATAGCAAAATATATTTTTTCATGTTTTATAGTTTAGTAACATAATTAATAAGTTACAAATGTAGAATATAAAAAGCATTTTTACAAATTGATCGTTTCAAAATAATTCCATAAATTTGTCCATTAATTTTAAATATGTAAATAATGAAAAAAGTATTATTATTAATGTTTTTGTCTGTCGCTTTGGCAGCATGTTCGGGAAAATCCTTGAAATTGGAGATAACCAATCCTTCTTCTTTGGATAAAAATAATGAAATGGTAGAAACTTGTCCGGATATGATTCGTGAAAAATTAGCATTAGCCCAAAACGAAAAATTTATTATTCTGGATGAAGCAGGAAAACAAGTTGTATACCAGTTGGTAACAAAAGGAACAGAAACAATACAATCTGTTATATTTCCGGTGTCTGTAAAAGCAGAAGGAAAAGTTATTTATACAATTAAAAAAGGGAAACCAGAAACATTTGTTTCTAAAGTTTTCGGGCGACAAGTTCCAGAACGAAAAGATGATTTTGCCTGGGAAAACGATCGTATCTCTTTTCGTATGTATGGACCGGCATTGGCTAAAGAAAATCCAAGTAATGGAGTGGATATTTGGTTGAAAAATACAGAAGAATTGGTGGTAGATCAATTTTATCGTGATGAACTTGAAAAAGGATTGTCTTACCATGTAGATCATGGAAAAGGATTGGATTGTTATAAAGTCGGACATACACTTGGTGCCGGAGGAATATCACCTTATGTTGATAATAAATTGTGGGTAGGAAATCATTATGATTCATATAAAATATTAGATAATGGCCCTTTGAGAATTACTTTTGAATTAACTTATGATAGCATTCCTGTAGCTGATAAAAAGATAAAACAAACTGTACAAATTTCTTTAGATGCATACTCTCAGTTGAATAAAGCAGAAGTTAGCTGTGAAGGGGATTTCGACACCATACAATTGGCGGGTGGAATATTTCTACACAAAGTGCTTGGAGATATTAAGACAGATATAGAATCAGGTTATATTGCTTATGCGGAAAATGCTATTTCTGATGCAGGATTAGCTTCCGGAAGAGATTATATAGCTGTTGTACTTCCCGGAATGACAAATGTAGTTCAAGATGAGACTCATTTATTAGCTTTAGCAGGATATAAGAAAGGAGATAAACTTACTTATTACTTTGGTGCAGGTTGGAATAAATGGGGATTTGAAACAGATGATGCTTGGTTCAAATATGTATCGGATTATGCTACTTCATTAAAAGATCCTTTGAAGGTAAATATTTTAGAAGGTAAATAGTATGTGTATGTCAAGTTTATTAATAAAAATTAACTAATATTCATAATATTTAATATTTCTCGATCTGTAGATTCGGTAATATTTTGCTGTTTTTATCATGTAGTAGGGCTATAGAAGCATTATAGTCCTACTATAATAGTCTTGAAGTCCTATTGTAGACATATTACAAGCCTATTATATTTCATAAAAAACGGGTATTTTCATTGAAAATACCCGTTTTTAGTATATCTAAGGGAGATGATTAATTCAGGATAGAAATAATACTTAAAGATAAGCAATATATTTCACACACGCAAATGTTAATTAATATTTATTAATAAGTAGGGAGTTTTTTTTTAGATCAAACCATGTCAAACTCATAATACAACAGAGGTTACGCTCTTTTTAGATAGCTTGGTTTTTGTTTAATTTATTCTTTTATAATATTATACGCTAAAGGTGTTTCAAAAGAAAGATTGAAAATCTATATCTTTTTGAAAAAATCATAATATTATGTTTGTATGGTATATATTTTTTATTACCTTTGCAACCGCAAAACGCGAAAGTAGCTCAGTTGGTAGAGCATAACCTTGCCAAGGTTAGGGTCGCGGGTTCGAGTCCCGTCTTTCGCTCTTCTTTTTCATAATACAAATGGTCTATGGATGCTCGGATGGTGGAATGGTAGACACGCAAGACTTAAAATCTTGTGACCATTACGGTTGTGCGGGTTCAAGTCCCGCTCCGAGTACTGAAAAAAACGCTAATAGTTTAATATTGTTAGCGTTTTGTTTTTATAAAATTTTCATAAGATGTTTTTTAACTTCCTGTATTATTTCAATTTTTATTATTTAATTTGTCACCTGTTAAAAAGTAAAAAATATGTCAACTTATACTGAAGACAATAGAAAAGTGACTACTCATCGCTTGACGGAAATGAAACAACGTGGAGAGAGAATATCTATGCTTACAGCTTATGATTATTCTATGGCCTCTATCTTTGATCATGCTGGAATAGATGTAATATTGGTAGGAGATTCAGCTTCCAATGTGATGGCAGGAAATGTTACTACTTTGCCCATGACTTTAGATCAAATGATTTATCATGGAAGTTCTGTGATGAAAGCCGTAAAGAGAGCTTTGGTAGTTGTTGATATGCCTTTTGGCTCGTATCAGGGAAACTCAAAAGAAGCTTTGCATTCTGCTATTCGCATTATGAAAGAAACTCATGCTGATTGTGTGAAAGTGGAAGGAGGCGCAGAAATAAAAGAATCTGTACAAAGGATATTGAGTGCGGGTATTCCAGTGATGGGACATTTAGGATTGATGCCCCAGTCAATCAATAAGTTTGGAACTTATACTGTTCGGGCAAAAGATAAAAGTGAAGCAGATAAGTTGATTGAAGATGCTCATTTGTTACAAGAATTAGGATGTTTTGCCATCGTTTTGGAAAAAATACCGGCAGAATTGGCAGGAAGAATAGCTCATGAACTTGAAATTCCTCTTATTGGTATCGGAGCTGGAGGTGAAGTTGATGGACAGGTATTGGTAATGCATGACATGTTAGGGATTAATAAAGAGTTTTCTCCACGATTTTTACGCAGGTATGCCAATTTATATGATGAGATACACGGAGCTGTTCAACATTATATCAAAGATGTAAAAGATAGAGATTTTCCAAGTGAAAAAGAATCATATTAAAAAATGAGATTTTATCCTTTTATCCTTTTTACTCCAATTAATCTATCATATCTTTCTCCTAAAGGCCTGTGATAAATAAATATTAGGTATTCATTTTCCGTTTCAAAATAATTCCCTTCAATCATAGCAGTACTTCCTTTAGAAGTGCTGCTTTCTTTTAAAATGTATATGTAATTATATAAACCTTGTTTTAGTAACACAGTTTTTTCATAAACTTTTCTTTCCCGGTTGTATATCATTTCACTTCTATTGTCCAAAATATTATTGAAGATTTCACTTTGAATATAAACCCTTCCTAATAAAGGTTCGGGAGAATCTAATGAAAAGTGAACAAAAAAATAATCCGATTCGGCGTCATAATCATTTCCCTGCACACATCTTACCAAATATTTACCATTTTGATCTTGATCATATATATAAGATTTTCCCGATCTGAATTCATCTTTAAATAAAGTTACATGATAAAACGGAGAATGAAAATTTAATTCTTCTATTCCGGAACCTCTATATGCTGTTGTTGTCATTTCAAAACGGCGATATTCATTTCCAGCTTCAAAGATTAAGTTTCTATTATGGTAGTATGAATATTCTCCATTTAAGATAGAACTTGGTTGTATCCCTTTTACCATATTGTCCGTTCGATTATTTTGTAGAATGAAAATTTTCAATTCTTGCTGGGGAGAAATGATGTTGTAACTTTTACAATTAAAATTAAAACTTAATTGTTGGTGAGATTTATTGAAATCAATATCCGTATTTGATGAAAATTTTGCTGTAAAAGGGAATTTTGCAGGTTCTACAACTGAAAAACAAGCAGAAAGGATCGGTTTATCTCCATTCTCAGGAAAAACTTCAACTACATAATTTCCGGAAATTTTGAATTGTGCGTTTTCATTAGGCAAGAATATCTTGTAATTAGTATAAGGCATGGTAGTATTGAATGAAGAAATATAATTATCTATAGTCATATTTTGAAATCCTTGCAGAAATTCAAGCGAAGTAAGATTTGATAGAGTCCAGTCCGCATTACAATGAGAAATAGTGTATGTAAAGTATTTATGTTCGTGGGATAACTCATCAAATTTGATTTCAACAAAATCATTACCTCTAAGTTCTATGATAGGAGGGGAATCCCAATTTTCACTGGAGATCACTTGTAAAGACTTTATCTTATCATTGAATATTTCGGTACGATATGTTTTGCTAAAACAAGAAAAAGAAATATTCACCAGTAAAAAGAAAACAATATATCTCACGATTTTTATATTTTTTAAAAATACCAAGATATTGCAAAATTAAAAATAATCTTACAAATTTTTCATTTTTAAACTCTAAAAACATAATTTTGCCAAAATTAATTATAAGAAATATGGAAGACAAATTTTTATCGTTGATAGAAAATGCAGTGAAAGAATATTGGAATTTACCTGCATTCTCAGATTATAACGGAGGTACATATAGCTATAGAGAATTTGCCGAAAGAATAGAAAAAATTCATATATTATTAGAACATGCCGGTATAAAAAAGGGAGATAAAGTAGCTTTGGTTGGAAGAAACTCATCTGGTTGGGCTATGACATTCTTCGGGGTATTATCATATGGAGCTGTAATTGTTCCTATTTTACATGAATTTAAACCAGATAATATTCACCACATAGTAAACCACTCCGAATCAAAAATATTATTTGCTGGACGTAGTATTTGGGAGAATTTGAACGAAAGTAAAATGCCTGACTTACAAGCCATTTTTTGCTTGAGTGATTTTTCATTAATAACTTCCAAAATAAAATCTTTGGGAAAAGCACGGGAAAAGCTGAATTTGTTATTTGGAGAAAAATATCCTAAAGAATTTACCAAAGAAGATGTGAAATATCATTTGGAAAATCCGGAAGAATTAGCTGTATTAAGTTATACCTCAGGAACTACCAGTTTCTCAAAAGGAGTAATGATTCCATATAGAAGCCTTTGGTCTAATACTAAATTTGCAAATGACAGCTTGTCGTTCATTAAACCGGGAGACAATATCGTATGCATGCTTCCTATGGCTCACATGTATGGATTAGCTTTTGAAATTCTAAATTCCGTGTCAAAAGGAAATCATGTGCATTTTCTTACAAGAACCCCATCCCCCAAAATTATAGCAGATGCTTTTGCATCTCTCAAACCCACTCTGATACTTGCTGTTCCGTTGATTATTGAAAAAATAGTCAAAAACAGAATTTTCCCAGAACTGGAAAAACCATTGATGAAAGTATTGTTGAAAATACCATACGTTGACTCTAAAGTTTTAGATGTTGTTAAAGATAAGTTAAATAAATCTTTTGGAGAAAAATTCTCACAAGTTGTTATCGGAGGAGCTTCATTGAATAAAGATGTTGAAACTTTTTTAAGATCAATCGATTTTAGGTACACAGTCGGTTATGGAATGACAGAATGTGGTCCATTGGTTTCATACGAACAATGGGATACTTTTAAACAAGGTTCATGTGGACGCGTAGTCGACAGAATGGAAGCTCGTATTGATTCTTCGGATCCGGAAAAGGAAGTGGGAGAAATTCATGTAAGAGGTACTAACGTTATGTTGGGTTATTATAAAAATGAAGAAGCTACTAAAGATATTTTCCTGAAAGATGGCTGGATGAATACCGGAGATTTGGGAATTATAGACAGTGATGGCTTTATATACATTAAAGGACGCAGTAAAACGATGATTCTAGGTCCTTCCGGACAAAATATTTATCCGGAAGAAATAGAGGATAAACTTAACAATATGCAGTATGTGGCTGAATCTCTTGTTGTTCAACAAGGGGAGAGATTAGTGGCTCTTATTTATCCTGATTGGGATTTGATAGATAAACAAGAAATCAATCATTCAGAAGTTGAATCTATTATGGAGCAAAACAGGATTGCTTTAAATTCCGAATTACCGGCCTACAGTCAAATATACAGGGTGAAACTGCATCAAGAAGAATTTGAAAAGACACCCAAACGAAGCATTAAAAGGTATATGTACCAACCGGCTCCAATTGAATAACCTGTCATTTTGTCATTATCAAAGAATTTGTTGAACCTTGGCAGGAGGTTTGTTGTTATTAAGCTAAAAACTTAGTTTTTAATTTTAGCTTAAAATCATGACATTTAATAATTTTACAATCAAATCTCAAGAAGCCGTACAAAAAGCGGTTGAACTTACATCTCAAAGAAGCCAGCAGTCCATAGAACCGGCTCATTTGATGAAAGCCGTTATAGATACGAGTGAAAGCATTGTCAATTATATATTTCAAAAACTAGGAATAAATCCTCAACAATTTAATTCCATATTAGATCAAGAAATAGAAAAATTTCCCAAAGTATCTGGAGGAAGTGAACCTTATTTAAGTAGAGAAAGTAATGCTGTATTGCAAAAAGCGATTGATTACAGCAGCAAGATAGGAGATCAATATGTATCTGTTGAACATATTATACATGCTCTTTTTTCTGAAAAAAGCTTGGTTTCTTCTATGATGAAAGATGCCGGAGTTACTGAAAAGGATTTGAAAGCAGCCATTGAATCTCTTAGAAATGGAAATAATGTAACATCTCAATCAGCGGAAGATACTTACCAATCTTTATCCAAGTATGCTATTAACTTAAATGAACGGGCTCGTTCCGGGAAATTGGATCCTGTGATTGGTAGGGATGAGGAAATTCGCCGGGTACTACAGATTCTGAGTCGTCGCACCAAAAATAATCCTATTCTGATTGGAGAACCGGGTACGGGAAAAACAGCTATTGCAGAAGGACTTGCTCACCGGATTGTGCGTAAAGATGTCCCGGAAAATTTGAAATCCAAACAGATTTATTCTTTGGATATGGGGGCATTGATTGCCGGTGCCAAATATAAAGGAGAATTTGAAGAACGTTTAAAATCCGTTGTTAATGAAGTAATAAAATCAGACGGGGAAATCATTCTTTTTATTGATGAAATACATACTCTTGTCGGAGCTGGAAAAGGAGAAGGAGCAATGGATGCTGCCAATATCCTCAAGCCAGCCTTGGCACGAGGAGAACTGCGTTCTATTGGGGCTACTACTTTAGATGAATATCAAAAATATTTTGAGAAAGACAAAGCTTTGGAGCGTCGTTTTCAAATTGTGATGGTTAATGAACCGAGTGAAGCAGATACGGTTTCTATTCTTCGTGGATTAAAAGAAAAATATGAAAATCATCACAAAGTCCGTATTAAAGATGATGCTATCATTGCTGCTGTTCAATTATCCAGTCGTTATATTACAGACCGTTTTTTGCCGGATAAAGCGATTGACTTGATGGATGAAGCTGCAGCTCGTTTACGTTTACAGGTAGATTCTGTTCCGGAAACATTGGATGAAATCATGCGCCGTATTACACAGTTGGAGATTGAAAGAGAAGCCATTAAACGTGAAAATGATAAAACCAAATTAGAACATTTAAACAAAGAAATTGCTGATCTGAAAGAAGAAGAAAACAAACAGAAAGCAAAATGGCAGTCAGAAAAAACTCTGATTAATAAAATTCAGCAAAATAAAATTGATATTGAAGATTTAAAGTTTCAGGCAGATAAAGCTGAACAAGAAGGTGATTTCGGTAAAGTGGCAGAAATCCGTT
Organism: Bacteroidales bacterium; assembly: GCA_031552425.1. Lineage (GTDB taxonomy): Bacteria > Bacteroidota > Bacteroidia > Bacteroidales > Azobacteroidaceae > JAISFI01. The sequence continues at coordinate 10,600 of JAVBMM010000063.1, forward strand.
ATGGAAAAGTCAAGGAAAAAGAGGCTGGAATAGAAAAATATCAAGATGAATTGCATAAAATGCAAGCCGGATCTGCTATTATTAAAGAAGAAGTAGATGCGGAAGATATTGCTGAAATTGTTTCTAAATGGACAGGAATACCTGTTGGGAAAATGATGCAAAGCGAGACAGAAAAATTGCTTCATTTGGAAGAAGAATTACATAAAAGAGTAGTCGGACAAGATGAAGCAATCACTGCTGTTTCAGATGCCATCCGTAGGAGTCGTGCAGGATTGCAGGATCCGAAACGTCCCATTGGATCTTTTATTTTCTTAGGAACTACGGGTGTTGGTAAAACCGAATTAGCAAAAGCTTTAGCGGAATATCTTTTTGATGATGACAATATGATGACTCGAATTGATATGAGCGAATACCAAGAAAAATTTAGTGTTACTCGTTTGATAGGTTCTCCTCCGGGATATGTAGGATATGAAGAAGGAGGACAATTGACTGAAGCTATTCGTCGAAAACCATATTCAGTCGTTTTGTTTGATGAAATTGAAAAAGCTCATCCGGATGTGTTTAATATTTTATTACAAGTATTGGATGATGGACGCTTGACAGATAATAAAGGGCGTGTAGTCAATTTTAAAAATACAATTATCATTATGACTTCCAATATGGGATCTTCATTGATCCGTGAAAATTTCGAAAAAATGACTTCCAATAATAGGGAAGAGGTAATTGAAAAAACAAAAAACGAGGTATTGAACTTGTTAAAACAAACTATTCGTCCTGAATTCTTGAATCGTATTGATGAAATTATTATGTTTACACCCTTGGATGAGGGTCAAATTAAAGAAATTGTGCAAATACAATTAAATAATATTCAAAAAATGCTCTCTGAAAACGGCATTCAATTACAATTTACTGATAATGCTCTTGATTTTATCGCTGAAGAAGGATATGATCCTCAGTTTGGAGCAAGACCAGTAAAACGGGTAATTCAAAAATATGTATTAAATAATTTATCCAAAGAAATTCTATCACAAAGTATCAATCGGAGTAAACCAATTATAATAGATAAATCAGGAAATCAACTAATTTTTAAAAATGAATAATTATGAGCCAATCAGATGACTTTTTGTACGATGAAGATCAATCCGTTGCCTTTATCCAAAATTATCTTCCCCAAGAATTAAAAGGTAAATTTACTAATGATGATATCAACTACATAGTAGATCTTATATATGAATACTATGAAAATGAGGGTTATTTTGATGAGGATATGGATGATGATAAGGAAGTTGAAATTGATGAAGAAAAATTGATTGATTTTGTTATCAAACAAGCAAAAAAAGATAAAGTGGGGAAATTTGAGTTGGAAGAAATCTCTTTTATTGTTCAAGGAGAATTAGCTTATTGTGAATCAGTCAATTTATTTGATTGATACTCAAACTTTATTAGAAAACGACTATTTAAAAGGATTTTTTGGCATAATTGTTGTTTTAAAGTAGGAAACATAAATCAACTTTATATTAAATAAATTATTTATTAATAAATCTTATGAAAAATCTAAATGTATTAGCAGCATTGTTGTTAAGTGCTGTTGTTTTATTTTCAGCTTGTAATGCAAGTAATACAGCTAAAGGGACAGGTATTGGTGCAGGTGCAGGTGCGGCATTAGGAGCTGGTATCGGAGCGCTTATCGGTAATGGAAAAGGTGCTGCTTGGGGTGCTGGTATTGGAGCTGTTGTTGGAGGTGCTGCAGGTGCTGCCATTGGTAACAAGATGGATAAGCAAAAAGCAGAATTGGAAAAAATCAACAATGCTAAGGTTGAATCTATGAACGATGGACAAGTAATCAAAGTAACTTTTGAATCAGGAATTTTATTTGCAACTAATTCAAGTACTTTGAATTCAGCATCAAAAACTTCTTTGTCTCAATTTGCAGCTAGTTTACAAAATAATCCTGATACGGATGTGAAAATTGTCGGACATACTGATAATACAGGAACTGATGCTGTAAATGATCCTTTGTCAAAACAACGTGCGGATGCTGTAAAAAGCTATTTGGCAGGTCAATCTGTAAATTCAACACGTATGGTTTCTGAGGGACATGGTTCAAAAGAACCTGTTGCAGATAATAGTACAGCTAGTGGAAGAACACAAAATCGTCGTGTTGAAGTATTCATCAGCCCTAATGAAAAGATGGTGCAAGATGCTCAACAAGGAAAATTGAAATAATTTCTTCTTAGAAGCTGAAAAATATTGATAAGGAACACTTCGGTGTTCCTTATTTGTTTTAAATGGAAACCTCTAATCAATATTTGTGCCTTTCATAAAAAGATGTATTTTTGCAAGAAATAAAAATTAAATGAAATTTCTCCGAAAGATATTCAAATGGACAAGAAATATAATCCTTTCCTTATTTGTATTTAGTTTATTAATGGTTGTGTTATATCGTTTTTTGCCGGTTTATTATACTCCGTTGATGTTCATTCGGATGTATGAGCAGAAAGTGGAAAATAAAAAAATCAAATTAGAACATCGATGGGTACCTTTGGAGAAAATTTCACAACAAATGGTGCAAGCTACAGTCGCATCTGAAGATAACCTTTTTTTGATACACAATGGTTTTGATTTTGAACAAATAAAAATTGCCAGAAAGGAAGCCGATAAAGGAAAAAAGCTTCGGGGAGCTAGTACCATTAGTCAACAGACAGCAAAAAATGTTTTCCTTTGGCCGGGAAGATCTTATTTGAGAAAAGGCTTGGAAGTATATTTTACTGTATTGATAGAATTTGTTTGGGGAAAAGAACGCATCATGGAAGTTTACTTAAATTCAATAGAAACAGGTTCCGGCATATATGGAGTGGAAGCTGTTGCTTTGGCACATTTTCATAAACACGCTTCTCAATTAACTCAATCTGAGGCCGCATTGATTACTGCTACTTTACCTAATCCAATCCGTTATAACTCAGCAAGGCCATCTCCATACGTCTTGAGGAGACAAGCTAAGATTATGTCTCTTATGGATAAGATTATGAAAGTGAATTTCGGAAAAGATAATGAAAATCAAAAAAAAGATGAATCTTCCGATAAAAAAAGAAAAAAATGGAGAGCTTCAGGTTCATAGATTGGGGACTAATTGAATATAAAGAGGCATATGAAAAGCAAAAATCATTATTTGAAGAAGCTTTAGAGAATAAAAAAAATGCCTTTTCGGTTGAAAATACTTTGATTTTTTGCGAACATTATCCAGTGGTTACCATAGGAAAAAATGGTAAAACAAGTAATTTACTTTACTCAGAAGAAAAACTTGCTTTACAAGGAGTTTCTCTATTTCATGTTGACAGGGGAGGAGACGTAACTTTTCATGGACCGGGACAATTGGTAGGTTATCCTATTTTTGATTTGGAAAGTATGGGTTTAGGTCTCAAAGAATATATCTTTTTATTAGAAAATATCATCATCACACTATTAGAATCTTATGGTATAAAATCAGGACAAATGCCCGGCACATCCGGCGTTTGGTTAGATACTGATAAACCAGCATTGAGCAGGAAAATATGTGCAATAGGTGTTCGTAGTAGTAAATATGTAACTATGCATGGCTTTGCCTTGAATGTTTCTACAGATTTAAATTATTTTCGTTTAATTAATCCCTGTGGATTTACTGATAAAGGAGTCACTTCCATGGAGAAAGAATTAGGAATGAAAATCAACATGGAAGCCTTAAAATCTAAATTACAAAGAATCTTTTTAAAAAAATTAAAGATAATTTTGCCAACATTACAAAAATAAATAATTCTGAAATTTTATGAAAAACACAAGAGCAATGCTACGTATCATTTTATTTTTTACTACTACCATTTTGTTAATGTCATGTTCGCCTAAAATTGGCAAAGTAATAACAAAAACATATCCGGAAGTTAGTAGTGACATTCCGGTAACAGTGTTTATGAATGCTCAAAAGATTCCTGTTAATTCAGAGTCTCTTGGAGTTGTAAAGGTAGGAGATTCCGGATTCACAACGAATTGCGATTCGGTTACTGTTGTTGATCTAATTAAAACGGAAGCAAGAAAAGTTGGAGGTAACGCAGTTTTAGTCACAGAGTATAGAAAACCTTCTTTTTGGGGAAGTTCTTGTCATCAAATGGTAGCAACAGTATTGAAAGTCAATGATTTTTCTTCTTCCACAGAAGAAACGGATACAACTTCTAGATTCGTAGAAAATAAAGTTTTTAAACCTGCAAGAACATTACCCAGGGTGCGTTTTTCTATAGGAGGAGGATATGGATGGAGAACTGCAGAAACGATTTCTGAATTAAATCAAACAATGAAAAATTACTTGGAAGAGTTAAAGTCAGGTCCGGTTTGGGATGCTTCTTTTAATTATTATTTTAACGATAACTACGGAATTGGGCTGATTTATTCTGCATATACAGCCAGTAATAGTGAGTATCTTCAAGAACTTAACACTGGAAATACAGGATACTTGGATACTAGAGATTTTATTACATATGTAGGACCCGCTTTTATGATGAGATTTCCTTTTGCTAAAAATAAATGTATATTTGATATGGGAATAGGCTTTGGATATATAGGTTATAAATCTACAGTGGAATTTTTACAAGATAAGTATATATATACAGGTTCATCTGTAGGTTTTCAGATGGCTGTAGGGTTAGAATATCGTATTTCAAATAATTGGGGAATAGGTTTTGACCTTTCTACTCTTGGTGGAAGTTTAGATCGAATAACAATTAATGAAAATGGAGAAAAAACAACTTATAAGTTTGAATCTGGAGAATTTGAAGGATTGGGGCATTTTCGTATGTTAGTAGGAGTCAGGTATCACATAAAATAATAATAGCAAAATTGTTTGGCAAATAAGCAATTTATCTGTACCTTTGCCAAATATAATTAAAAAAACAATGACAATATTTCAACATAATCACCATCGTTTCAGCGAATAATGTTCGGTGAGCTGTGGTTTATTGTCTTAAAACATATATGGGGCTTGCCGGATAAGGTGAGCCTTTTTTATTAATATTTTACTTATGTTACGAATAGCAGTACAGACAAAAGGTCGTTTATACGAAGAAACGATAGAGTTATTATCTGAAGCGGGAGTAAAACTCTCTCCGGGGAAAAGAAGTTTATTGGTGCCATCCAAATCATTTCCTGTGGAATTATTATTTTTACGAGATGATGATATTCCTCAATCAGTAGCTTCTGGGGTTGCAGATGTAGGTATTGTAGGTGAAAATGAATTTGTTGAAAAGAAGCAAGATGCAAACATTATAAAACGTTTGGGATTCAGTAAATGCCGTTTGTCATTAGCCATTCCCAAAGATGAAGAATATTCCGGATTAAATTGGTTTGCTGGAAAAAAAATAGCAACTTCTTATCCGGAAATCCTGGAAGATTTTCTAAAAAAAAATGCAATAAAAGCGGATATTCATGTTATCAGCGGATCTGTAGAGATTGCTCCCGGTATTGGATTGGCAGATGCTATTTTCGACATTGTAAGTTCTGGCAGTACTTTGATAAGCAATCATCTTAAAGAAGTCGAAGTAGTAATGAAGTCTGAAGCTTTATTGATTGGTCATACTAAATTGAGCAGAGAAAAACAAACTATTCTCAATGAATTGATCTTTCGTATGGATTCTGTCCAAGAGGCTGAAGGGAAAAAGTATATTTTATTGAATGTACCTAATAATAAATTAGATCAGATTTCAGAAATTTTACCGGGAATGAAAAGCCCTACAGTCATGCCTTTGGCAGAAGAAGGCTGGAGTTCCGTTCATTCTGTAATTGAAGAAAAACGATTTTGGGAAATCATCGGTAAATTGAAAGCTTTAGGTGCAGAAGGAATTTTAGTAATTCCTATCGAGAAAATGATTTTGTAATCAAGAAATAAGAAAGAGTAAAGGGGGAAATTATATGCAAATCTACAAATATCCTTCGCGTGAAAAATGGTCGGAAATTTTATCTCGGCCTGTATTAGATAATACCGATTTGATGGATAAAGTAAAATCTATCCTTGATGATGTTCGTGAACGTGGAGATAAAGCATTATTGGAATACGAAGAAAAATTTGACAAGGTGACTCTTACCTCTTTACAAGTGTCATCACAAGAAATAGCAGAAGCTCCGGATTTTGTTTCTGAGGATTTGAAAAAAGCTATCACCTCGGCAATGAAAAATATAGAAATTTTTCACACCTCTCAACGTTCTACAATGAAGGAAGTAGAAACTATGCCGGGTGTTATCTGCCGACAAAAATCAGTTGCTATAGAAAAGGTTGGTTTATATATTCCCGGAGGAACTGCCCCATTATTTTCCACAGTTCTCATGCTTGCAATACCGGCGAAAATAGCAGGTTGTAAGGAAATAATACTTTGTACACCTCCAGATAAAACAGGCAAAATACATCCGGCTATATTGTTTGCTGCAAAAGAAGCTGGAGTAAATAAAATTTTCAAAACAGGAGGAACACAAGCAATTGGTGCAATGGCATTTGGAACGGAAACTATTCCTAAAGTATATAAAATATTTGGTCCTGGAAACCAGTATGTCACTGCAGCTAAACAGTTAGTCAGCCTGAAAGAAGTTGCCATAGATATGCCGGCAGGACCATCTGAAGTTCAAATCATAGCTGATGATTCGGCTAATCCGGCTTTTGTAGCTTCAGATATGCTATCTCAAGCAGAACATGGAATGGATAGCCAGGCAATCTTGGTGACAACCTCCGAAAATTTAATTGATCGAGTAATTGATGAAATAAAGATACAATTAGAAAAACTTCCTCGAAAATCATTTGCAGAACAAGCGTTAAAACACAGTCGTATTATTTTACTTAAAAATGATGATGAGGTGATGGAGATGACTAATGCTTATGCTCCGGAACATTTGATTATAGAAACAAAGAATTATCATCAATTGGCAGAAAAAGTTGTTAATGCAGGATCTGTTTTCCTTGGTCATTATACTCCTGAAAGCGTAGGAGATTATGCTTCAGGAACTAATCATACATTACCGACTAATGGATATGCAAAAGCATATAGTGGAGTAAACTTAGACAGTTTTATTAAAAAAATTACTTTTCAGGAAATTTCTAAAGAGGGACTTACTAAAATTGCTTCAATAATAGAAATTATGGCTGAAAATGAAGATTTAAAAGCACACAAAAATGCCGTGAGTATACGGATGAAAACTTTATAATATTATGATTTTAAGTGAATTAGTAAGAAAAAATATTTGGAATTTGAAACCTTATTCTTCAGCAAGAGATGAATATAAGGGAGATGCATCAGTCTTTTTAGATGCTAATGAGAATCCATATAATGGTCCTTATAATCGCTATCCTGATCCATTACAATGGTCTGTTAAACAGAAAATTGCTAATATAAAAGATATTTCTCCCGAACAAATCATGTTGGGTAATGGAAGTGATGAGCCAATTGATTTGACAATCCGTATTTTTTGTGAACCGGCTATTGACAATATTGTTGCAATAGATCCCACTTATGGAATGTATCAAGTAGCAGCAGATATCAATAATGTAGAATATAGAAAAGTCTTATTGGATGATAATTATGATTTTAAATCTGATATATTGTTAAATGTGACAGACAAGAATACTAAAATTATTTTTCTCTGTTCCCCAAATAATCCTACTGGAAATTCATTAGATAGAAAAGAAATAATTAAGACAATTGAACATTTTAATGGAATTGTCGTATTAGATGAAGCATATATTGATTTTTCTTCACAACCTTCATTTTTGAAAGATTTGGATAAATATCCTAATTTAATAATTCTACAAACTTTCTCCAAAGCATGGGGAAGCGCATCTGTTCGTTTAGGGATGGCATTTGCTTCAAAAGAAATTATAGCTCTTTTTAATAAGGTTAAATATCCTTACAATATTAATAAACTAACCCAAGAATATGCATTGAGGTTGTCAGATAAACAAAATGAAGTAAAAGAATGGGTTAATATTTTGTTAAAGGAAAGGGTATGGCTCTCAGAGGAATTGTTAAAACTACCTATGGTACAAAAACTATATCCATCTGATGCTAATTTTTTATTGATTAAAGTAAACGATGCAAATTCCATATATCGTCGTTTAGTAGAGGAAGGAATTATAGTACGTAACAGGAATTCTGTTTCTCTATGTTTGAATTGTCTTCGTATAACAGTTGGAACAAAAGAAGAAAATAAAGAATTATTACAAACATTGAAAAAAATATGAAACGAGCACTATTTTTAGATCGCGATGGTACCCTCGTTATCGAACCTCCCAAAGATCACCAGTTGGATAGCCTTGAAAAATTGGAGTTTTATCCGAAAGTTTTCAGAAATCTTCATTTTTTGAAAAAAAACTTGGATTTTGAATTTGTAATGGTCACTAATCAGGATGGTTTAGGAACAAATTCCTTTCCTGAAGATACATTTTGGCCGGCACACAAT